>JAFAPL010000080.1 GCA_019247135.1 Chloroflexota bacterium
GGCGTGAGCAGCGCGCCGGCTTCCGTGGCCGAGGCTCCGAGGACCAGCTGCATTCTCAAGGGCACGAGCAGGATCAGGCAGAACCAGACCAGGCTGTTGCCAAAGCTGCCGAGCAGGCTCAACGCGCGGGCGTTGCCGCGCACCAGGCTCATCGGAATGACAGGCTCGGGCGCCGACGTCTCGGCGCGCACCAGCAGCAGGAGGAGCGCGGCCGAGACGGCGCTCAGGCCAATGATCTCGGGTGAGGTCCAGGCGAGCTCGCGGCCGCCGAACGTCAATACCAGGAGCACGCCGACCACCAGCAGCGTGCTCCAGGCGCCGCCGGGCCAGTCGATGCGCGGTCGACGATCGGAGGTCCGATCTCGCAGGCCGTACACCAGCGCAGCCATCGTCGCGGCACACAGCGGCACATTGACCAGGAAAATCCAGCGCCACGACACGTTGTCCGAAAGAAAGCCGCCGACTGAGGGACCAATCGCGCTGGCCGAGGCGTAGCCGATGCTGTTGATGACCTGCCATCGGCCTCTCTGGCGCGGCGGAAACATGTCGCCCATGACGATCAACGAACAGGTCTGAATCGCGCCCGCCCCGACGCCCTGAAAAGCTCGGAAGAGGACCAGCAGCGGCATGCTCGTGGCCAGGCCGCACAGGAGCGAGGCAGCCGTGAAGAGCCCGATGGACACCAGAAACACGCGCCGGCGACCGAACACATCGGCCAGCTTGCCGACGAACGCGACCGTCGCCGTGGCCCCGACGAAATACCCGGTGAAAACCCAGCCGAGGAGTGTTGTGCCCTCGAGCGAGGACATGATGTGGGGCAGGGCGGTCGAAACAACGGTCTGGTCGAGAGCCGAGAGCATCGCGACCATCGAAACCGCGGCGAGCGCCGCGACGGTTCTGCTGTTCAACTGCACGATCGCGCAGTCGCCGCCGAGAGCATCGTTCATTCAGCATATCGGCTGACGGTGCGGCGGGGCTCGCGGGGCGGTCGGAACTCAGGGACGCGGCAACCGCCAGTCATACTGTCGTGATGGTGCTCGACGTCGCCCTGGTCGGTACCGGCGGGATGATGCCGATGCCCAATCGCTGGCTCTCGAGCGTCTTGCTGCGTTACGGCCGACACCTCGTCCTGTTCGATTGCGGCGAGGGCACGCAGATCAGTTTGCGCATGCTGCGCTGGGGCCTGAAAGACATCGATCTGATCCTGATCAGTCACCTGCACGGCGACCACGTCGGCGGCTTGCCAGGGCTACTGCTGACGCAGGGCAACTCAGGGCGCACCGAACCGCTCGAGATCGTCGGGCCGCCCGGGCTGGCGCGCACAGTCGAGGGATTGCGCGTCGTCGCACCACGTCTGCCATTCCAGGTACACATTCGCGAGCTGCACGGCGGCGACTGCTTCGAACTCGATGGGCTGGTGGGCACGTGCGTGGAGGCACAACACCACGTGCCGTGTCTGGCCTATCGACTGGAAGTCCAGCGCGCGCGGCGGTTTCTGCCGGCGCGGGCGCGCGAGCTCGGCGTGCCTCTCGAAGCCTGGAAGCGGCTGCAGCACGGCGAATCAGTCGGTGACATCAAGCCGGACGACGTTCTCGGGGCGCCACGACGCGGAGTGGCGGTGGGTCTGGTGACGGACACGCGGCCCACATCAGACATCGCGGAACTGGTGAAAGAGGTGGATCTGCTGGTGTGCGAGGCGATGTACGGCAGCGATGACGACCAACCGCGCGCGGTCGAGCGCGGCCACATGACGTTCCGGGAGGCCGCGACTCTGGCGAAGCAAGCAGCGGCGAAGATGCTCATGCTGACGCACTTCAGCCCGTCCATCGCCAACCCGGAGGTGTACGCGCCCAACGCGCTGGAGGTGTTTCCCAACACGATCGTCGGCCGCGACCGACTGACACTCAGCGTTCGCTTCTCTCAGGATTGAGCGCGACTTCCTCGGCCAGGGCGATCGGCAACGCGCCGCTGCGGCCGAGTCGATCATGAAACTGACGCAAGCTGCCGCCCTGGCCGAGAAAGCGCTCGCGAATCCGCAGGATCTCGAGACAACCCGTCAGATAGGCCGAGGCCTGGGTCGGCCATGCGCAGTAACGAGCAACCTCGGCCCGAGCCGTCGGGTCGGGCAGATTGGCGCGAGTGTGCATGAACTCGACGGCCTCGTCGAACGACATGTCGCCGATGTGCAGGCCCGTATCGACGACGATGCGCGCCGCACGAAACAGCATCGCTTCGAACTGCGCCATCTCCTGGCGTGGGTCAGTGAAGAACCCCTGCTCGCGCATCATCTGCTCGGCGTACAGTCCCCAGCCCTCGGTGAAGTACGGGGTGCGAAACGTGCGGCGAATCGGGCTCGGGTTGCTCTTCGAGGTGACCAGGTGCCAGTGGTGGCCGGGATACGCCTCGTGCACCGACGTTGTCGGGATCGCGGCGTAGCTGTTGTTTTCGAGACGTTGCTGGATCTCCTCTTCGGACGCCCCGTCA
Organism: Chloroflexota bacterium; assembly: GCA_019247135.1. The sequence goes on from JAFAPL010000080.1 coordinate 2,485, forward strand.
GGCGGAAACGGAACGAAGAAGTGGCCGAGCATCGACGCTGAAAAAGGCGGCGGCTGACTGTACGAGGCGACCGCGAGAATCGGCCGCTGATACAGCGGCGACGGCTCCACCACACACTCCTCGCCCGCGGGGAAGGTCACCAGCTCGTGATCCCGCAGGAACTGTCGAGCACGTTCGGTCCAGTCCGCGTACGTCTCGCGCATCGCCTCGGGCGTTTCGGGATGCACCGCATTCAGCTCTTGCAGGACGGCGTGCCAGTCGTCGGTATGGCTGATGGTCTGCGCACACCGTCTGAGCTCGCTCGCAAGCCGGTCGTACTCAGTTTTGCCGCGCTCGCGAAGGGCGGCGGCATCGTCGGTCAGGAGCTCCTTTTCTCGCAGCAGCCGGCTGTAGCGCTCCGCACCGATCGCCCATGCGCCATGTGCCTTCGGCAGCAGACGTTCGAGGAAGGATGCGAATTCCTCCATCGCGTCGGCGGCAAGGGCGCCCCAATCGGCCACATACGCCTTCAGATTCAGATCGGAAACCTCATTGGCGACGAACTCACGCGCATACCGCGCCCCTGCGCGCGCCTGGCGAATCGCTCGATCGACGTAAATGGCGGGAGCGAGCTCCGGCCGAATGTTGCGTCGGCCGTCCTCCATCAATCTGGGCACGCCCCGGAGCCGTTCCATAGCCGCTTTTGCCAGGTCGGCCTCTGGCCGCAACCGATTCAGAAATAATGAGAAGACGCCGCTGAGCCCTGGATTCAGGTAGATCTCAGGCTGGCGGCGCCACATCTCCCAGTCGTCCATGATCGCCCGTCCGCGCAGGACGGTACGGATCAGGTCACGATCGACGCGTTCTTCGAACGAGTCGCACTCGTCATCGCGGAGTGTTTCGAAGCGGGCCAGCCACTCGGCTGAACGACGACGCCGCTGTTCGAAAGCGCTCTCGGACAGGTCGTCGAGGCGGTCGTCGAAACCCTCGACGCCCAACTGGCTGGCGAAGACGGGGGAATCCTCATACGTCTCGTTCAGAAAGGTCCGGGCGAGGTCGGCTGCCTTGGACATGGCCACCCAAGCCTACCTGCCACCGCGCGACGGGGCTCAACCAGAATTCAACCGGATGTAAGATTCGGCGCAACCGTCTGTGATGCGCCGTCGCACAAGCTGAGACGCCATGGCTCTAAGCCTCCCGCGCAAGTCGAACGTGCCCTTCGAGCGACAGGTCAGACACCTGGCCTGGTTCGCTCTGGTGGCCAGCATCGCGATGCTCGTCCCCCTCATGCGCGTCGGGCTCGCACCTGAGCTTCAACTCGCGATGGGGCTGGGGGCCAGCGTCATCATCGTGGCGGTCTGGATGCTTGTCGCCTCGGTGCCGCGCTATGTTCGCCAGCAGCAATCGCGCGCATACGAGCTCGCCAAAGCGTCGCACCTGGAGGGCGCGTGTCAGACGGCGGAGGCGATCCAGGATCGGGTGGCCAACTTGCTATCGATCACGGTCGGCTACGCCGAGTTCCTGGTCGAGGACGAGGAGCTGTCCGTGGAGACGCGTGAGCGAGCCCAGCAAGCGCTCGACAGCGCGCTTGCGGCGGCACGTGTCGTCAGCACGTTCAAGGAGGCGCTCGGCTGCGAGGGTCGCGGCGGTATCGATCTGGCGGAAGCTGAACCGCTACCTCGCATAAACGTTCCGCCGAAGTCCCCTCTTCGCGATCGCGGGCAGGCTCCGGGCGCGCCCGACGCGCCGTAGTCTGGCGCAGACAAAAGAAGAGAGGCACCGCATCGGGTGCCTCTCGGTGAGACCGAATTGATCAAATTGTTTGACCGCTAGACGGCTGCGACGTGTCTACGAACGTGCTGCGCCTTCCCGGCTCCAGAGATCGGCCTCGGGCGTCAAAGCGACACTCCGATAGGCCCTGAGCTCACGCTGACGCGTCGCTGCTGGCCCCTAATCGGCAACGTCCGCCGATGGGGCCGCTAGACATCAACCTGCCAGCGGCAGTAGGTGGAGTGGGGCTTGCGTAGAATCATGGGCACCTCCTTCACCTCTTACTCGTCCCTCAAGCCTTAAGCTAGCACTCGAAACTGGGCCCGGCAAGGCATTTTCGGCCTAGAATTTAGCGAGTTTTTCGAGCCTTCCCGTATGCCGATTTACGAGTATCGCTGTGCCGATTGCCGGCGCCGAATCAGTCTCTACTTCCAGACCTTCTCGTCAGCCGAGTCGGCCACCCCGACGTGCGCCAATTGTGGCTCGACGCGGATGTCGCGGCTGGTCTCACGCGTTTTTCAGCTCAAGAGCGAGGACGCGCAACTCGATGACCTGGCGGATCCATCGTCGTTCGGCGACCTGGACGAGAATGACCCGAAGAGTGTGGCGCGCTGGGCGCGCAAGCTGGGCCAGCAAATGGGTGAGGATCTGGGCGACGATTGGGGCGAAATGGTCGATCGACTCGAAGCCGGGGAAGACCTCGGCGAAGAGGGCGAGGGGGGCGAAGGGGGCGCGCCCGCGGCTGCCGACGAGATGAGCGCAGGTCTCGAAGACTAGGGTCTGAATGCGCGGCGCAGGGCGGTGAGATCTGCGGTCGAGCCCGTCGCGGCACGCAGTTGAGGTCGACTGCCTGGTAAGAAGTGGCGGCCAGCGATCAATCGAAGAATCTCCTCGGCGGGACCCTCCACGACCAGTTGGCAATCCTGAATACCAGGTTGGAGGCGCGGTCGTTCGGCGCCCGGGTCCAACAGGTACGTGTGGCCGAGATCAGTCATTCGAAAGCCTGCCCGAAAGCGCGGCGCTCGTTGCACATCCATGACGACGCCGGCGTACTGCCCGTTCGCGGCCATCACTCGGACCGCCTCGGGCGCCAGGCGCGCACTCCGATCTCGGGCCACGTAGACATCCCATGTGTGGCACGTGAGCTCCCACAGTCGGCCCATCTGGTACGCCCATAACGGTCGACGGCCGGCGTACCCCTCGACCTCATTTCCGCCGGCGTCGTCCGGCGCGCTCCGCTCGACGTCGAGATATTCGGCCACCGCGTCACGGTAGGCCTGGAGCATCTGGCCGGGCTGGAGCGAGTCGAAATGGCCCCACACGGCCTGCATGGCTTCGCGGCTGACCTGCGGCCCCGTGCCGAGCCACGCCTTCAGGCGCTGGCCTCCGATGCGAGACCCCGATCCAACATGCGACACCACCTGGTAGACGAGCCAGTCAGTGCAGTACGACTGCTCCGTCCAACCGTCCGCGTCCAACTGCTCGAGGTAGCTGGTCAGGCGATCGAACTGCGCCTGTTCGGCGGTCTTGATCTGCGCCAGCGGATTTGAAGAGCTCACGCGGGTGGATGGTACCGTCAGGCTGTCTCAACCATGGAACGCCCAATCGTCGTCTTGAACTGCTCGCGCGGCTACAAGCCAGGCGAGATCGAACGCGACATGCCGCGCGTCCTGCAGCGCTGCCAGGTTCGTCTCACGGACGCGCGAAACGGTCCGGACCTGGCCAGGGACCTCAACGACGCCGACGTGCTGATCGCGCGCCGGGATTGGATTGGGCGGGAGACGCTGGCGCTTGCGCCACGGCTGCTCGGTATCGTCACGCCAGGCGTCGGTGTGGAGAAAGTCGACGTCGCCGCCGCGACTGAGCTCGGCATCGTGGTGGCCAATTCGCCGGGCAACTCGGTGACGGTTGCCGAATCGACACTCTTGCTCATGCTCGCACTCGCCAAACGGATGCCGATGTGGATCGAGGCGGCACGCAATAGCACCGAGCCGACGCGCAGCATGCATGGCATCGAACTGCGCGGGAAAACCCTGGGCATCATCGGATTTGGTCGCATCGGGCGGATCGTGGCTGATCTCGCTCGCGCGTTCGGGATGCAGGTCCTCGCGCATGATCCGTACGTCCACTCGAGCGAGCTCACCTCACTCGAGGACGTTCTCAGGCGGTCCGATTTCGTCTCGCTGCACCCGGTGCTGACGCCCGAGACATTCCATCTGATGAACGCCGAGCGGCTCGCGCTGATGAAACCGACCGCTTTTCTGATCAATACTTCGCGTGGTGGCGTGATCGATGAGGCGGCGCTGATCGAAAGCCTGCGTCAGGGCAGACTCGCCGGCGCGGGGCTAGACGTGTTCGAGGTCGAGCCACCCGCGCGCGACAACCCGTTGCTGCAGATGGCGAACGTTATCGGCACGCCGCACGGGCTGTCGCATACGGACGAGTCGATGCTCAGGTGCGCCCAGATGACCGAGCAGAACGTCCTGGCCATGCTGGACGGCGAACTGCCGCCGTACCAGGTCAACAAGAACGTCCGCTGGCGCGGGCTTCAGCTCGCGTGACTGTCGATGCGCCCGTGTTCGGGCGGCGGCACCTGCGCCAGGGCGTGCGAAAACGCCTCGATCAGCTCGCGGGCGCGAATCACGTCCATACCGATCTCGCCCGCCGCCTGCGCGAGCGGCCTGTGTCGCCCGTAGCGACGAAGCGCGAGCTCCCACGTCGGCGCGCGGTCGGTCGCGGGCAGCTGGCGCAGGGCTTCGACCAACGTCAACTGGTCGCCCTCCGCGGACGCGTCGAATTTGCCCAATCCGGACGCCACGGCCTCGAGCTCGGACGGTCGTAGCCGCATGGTGAACGCGTCCAGCGGTACGGTGTACTCGTCCTCGGCGCCCATGCCCGGCATCGTAGTACAACCCGTCGCAAGTCGCTGCAGAGTTGACCCCCGGGTACTGGCAGTCCTCCGCCACGCGGTAGTAGGGGCTGTTTCATCACCGCGACAGACACGTGGGGCGTGTCGTGCCTAGAGTGCTTTTGCCGTGCGTCGCCGCGGCGCTCGTGTTCGCTGTCCCGACCTCAGCCGCGGCCGCGCCCGATCGCGCGGTGTACGAAGCCAGCGTGATCGCCCTCATCAATCAGCAGCGAGCCACTGCTGGAGTAGCAGCCCTTTCCGAAGCGCAGGAGCTCGACACCGCGGCGGAGCGCTACGCGAGCGTCCTGGCGAGTGGTACCTGCTTCGAACATACGTGTGGGCCTGTGCCACAACTCTCCGATCGAGTGGACCAGGCTGGCTACTCAGGCTGGCAAGCGGTCGGGGAGAACATCGCGGCGGGCTTTCAGACGCCCGAGGCGGTCGTGGCGGGCTGGATGGCTTCGCCGGGGCACCGGGCGAACATTCTGTCCACGGACTATTCCGAAGTCGGGGCGGGCTTCACCTCGAGCGGCGGCAAGTTCGGGATGTACTGGGCCGCGGAGTTCGGCACTCGAGACGGGCAGTAACGCGCAACGACCGCCCGACCGTAGCTCGTGAGCTACGACCGAACGGCCGTGTTGATGAGCTGCCTGCCTAGACGTTACGGGTTCGAGGAAGGCGGGTTGCTGCTCGTGCCTGTTCCCGTTCCACCAGTTCCGCCCGTGGTGCCGCCACCAGAGTTCGTGGTGGTGCCACCGCTCGAGCCGGACGACGTGGTATTGCCAGGCGGGTTGACGTTGATCGTCGTCGATGTGGTGGGCTGCGCCGGTTGAACGTTCACCGTTGTCGAACCGCCGCCGATGCTGCGCAGCGGACCGGTGAACAGGTACCAGGCGATCACCGCCAGAACCACCAGCACGATCAGCACCGTGACCAAGTTGATCCCGGCCGCCGCGGTACGGTCGCCAGAGGTGTCAACCGTCTCCACGGGTTCGCCTGGTGTATTTACATTGACCTGAGTCACTTGGGAAACCTCCGTCGGCCGGTCTCTTTAAGCACGCCGCGTGCCACCCCTGGCGAGTCACGCTGGCTGGGTACACTCCGGTGGCCGTGGCAACGACGCCTGCGCAAACGAGCATGCCGGTCACCGACGCACAACTCGTGCTGCGTATCTACCGGCTGGCGCTGACGGCCCGCGCGGTC
>JAFAPL010000082.1 GCA_019247135.1 Chloroflexota bacterium
ACTCGAGGTTTCGGCGGTTGGCGTAGCCGATCGGGCGCGCAGCCAGGTCCTGGCGAGTGAGCGTCCAGGCCGACCATAGGTGGAGCACCAGCGCGACGGCCAGCACCACCCGCACGATCCACAGGAGCTGGTTGTTGCCGAACAGTGGATCGCCGACGGTGCGCAGCCAGGCGGCATACGTATTCAGCGCCTCGGGCCCGGCGAAGATCTTCAGGTTGCCCCAGAGGTGGAGCACCAGATAGCCGAGCATGATGAAGCCCGAGACAGCCATGACCTGCTTCTTGCCAACTGAGCTGTCCCAGTAGCCGAAGCGGACGCCGCGGATGCGAACCTGCGGGCTGGTTGCCATGTCGACCTCCACACACGATGACCGTGCGCGGCGGCGACACGGGGCGATCGACGCGCGACGCCCGCACGATACCTGTGTTCAAATAGTACCCCTTCGGCCGAGTGGCCGGGCACGTTCGCTCCGGCCCCTGGGACCGCGCCCGAGGGACGGTTGTGCGCCCGGAGGCCGGGTGCCTGCTATGCTCGGCCCATGAGCGCGGAGCACGTTGGGCGGACCCCGGATGGCTACGTGGACAAGGCGACCTTCTTCGCCATCATGGCCGCCTTCCCGACGGGCGTGACCGTGGTGACCACGCTGGACGAGAACGGCGAGCCGAAGGGGCTCACGTCGAACGCCGTGTGCAGTGTCTCGGCGAAGCCGCCGCTGCTGCTGGTCTGTGTGGACAAGCGCAGCAATACGCTGCCCGCGCTTCGAGCGAGCGGGAAGTTCGTGGTGAATTACCTGGCGGCCGGCCGCGGCGAGCTATCGAACCTGTTCGCGTCCAAGGAGCCGGACAAGTTCGCCAACGTGTCCTGGCGGCCGGCCCACAACGGCATGCCCTGGATGCACGTCGATAGCCTGGCCCATGCCGAGTGCTCGACGGTGCAAGAGATCGAGGCCGGGGACCACTACATCTTCCTCGGCCGGGTCGAGGACGGGCAGCCGCCGGCGCCCGGCACGCATCCGCTGATGTACTTCCGCCGCACCTACGGCACCTGGCACGAGGGCGACGGCTAGGAACGCGGCCGAGAAGCATGCTGATGGCCGACGAATCGTGCCGGCCGCGTTCCTAGCATCAGTCGGTTTGAACGAAGTTCGGCCTATTCGGCCGAACTTCTAGTCGGCGTCCGCCTGGCGGAGCTGGGTGCTGTGTTCGGCCAGATGGTCGAACAGGAACTTCTGGACGAACGTTTCGACCGACATCTCGCCCTGCAACAGGTGGTGGCCGGTCCGCTGCCAGCCATCGTCGGGGATCGCGCGCAGCAGGGCCTGGGCTTCGTCGAGGCCGAGGCGCAGCCGCTCGACGATCTCCGTGACCGTGTCGTGCGCGTGCTTCGCGATCGGCTCGAGCCGACTGGGATCGTCCCGACCGCGGCCGAACGGCTGGTCGTTGACGGTACGGCGAGAAACGGCCTCGGCCTGGCTCGCCCAGTAGGGCACGAACTCGGCCACATGCGCCAGGATCTCCATCGCCGACCACTCGCCGGGCGCTGGCGCCCGGTAGGCGAGGTCGCCGCGCAGGTGCTCCGCCTGGACCAGGATGGGCTGCAGCGCCGTGGCTAGCTGGTCGGCCCGCTCGGCGCCAATCGAGCTCGTCATCGCGTTCAGTGTAGCCGAGCATTTCCGGGCGGACAGGGCCGGCGCGGGACTAGCATCGAGAGCGGATGCCCGGGCGGCCGAACTGCAACCAAATCCGTGCCCGCGGAGCGTTGAGCACGGCGCAGCCCCGTTCTACACTGAAGGCGCGATTCAAGGACGAGTCGGCGACCGGGACAGCGGCATGAGGAGCGATGGCATGGAGAATGAGGAGCTGGCGGCACTGCGCGCCAGCTTGTTGGCTGCGGAGCGGCAGCCGGCGACGCTCAAGGAGCGACAGGCGCGGTTGAGCGCGGTGCTTGCCGAGGGTGACGAGCTGGTGCCATATGTGCTCGCCGCACCCTGCTCGGATCCGCGAGACCGCGTGGTGCACGACGATGTGCGCAAGCTGCGGGTGCTGGAGGGGCGCTCGGAGTCCGAGCTGATGTTTCGGGCCTGGTCGCGCTCGGAGGGAGAGCGCGAGCCGCCGCCGCTCCCGCCGAGTCGGCTGGCGGCGGCGCTGGCGAGCATCGCCGTGCTCTGGCTGCTCGGC
>JAFAPL010000300.1 GCA_019247135.1 Chloroflexota bacterium
GCTGGTGAGCCAAGTGGCAGCGGCTCGAAGCATGCATTGACGGACGACCCTGGGCGGAGCGCAACTGAGGTATCAGAGCTGGCGCTCTGGCTTCCAGATAGTTCAACGTGCGAGTTCAGGATTCAGAGGGCGCGCGGGCTGTCGCCCATGAGGTGCGCGCGGCCAAACTCTTCCGCACCTCGGTCCGCCTGGGCCGCGTGGTGCGTGCGCACCATCGACATGTCTCGGAACAAGCGCTGCAGCGGTGAATTGCTGCGGGTGGCGGACGTGCCGGCCGTGCGGAACATCAGGTCCACCGCATCGGCGGCCTGAAACGTGATCTGCTGCTCCAGCAGGCGGAGTCCGGCGTCGCGTTCGTCGGAGAAGACATCGTCGCACTCAGCTTCCGCCGCGCAGAACGACGTGTAGTCCGCCGCGACTCGGGCCAGGCCCGCTTCGGCCGAGGAGATCAGCGCCCACGCGCGCGCATAGTGACGTTGAAATTCAGGTACTTCGCTCCGTGTGAGAAAAGGCGGGTACGAGAGCTTTTTGCCGCGCAGCTCAGTTTCGTACGCATCGAGCGCGCCCTGCGCAATACCAACGGCCACCGCGGCCATCTCGCCCCACAAGGCCGCGCCGATGCGGCCCGCGGCGTACAGCGGGTTCGGATGCACGTGGCGGCCGGGCGCGGAACGCGAGCCGTGAAGATCGAGCGCTTGCGGCACCACGTACCCGGTTGGAACGAAAACGTCTTCGACCACCACACGGTGTGAGCCCGTGCCGCGCATCCCGAGCACATCCCAGTCTTGGACGATACGGAAGTCCGCGCGCGGCACCATGGCGAATACCCGCGCATCCGATCCGGCGAGCGTCGCCAGGCCGATGTAATGCGTCGCGAAGTCACATCCCGAGACGTAGTTCCACACTCCGCTCAGGCGAGAGCCGCCGTCGCATGGTGTACAGACCGCGTGCCCATTTGCGCTGAACGGTGCGCGGAAGTCTTTGCTGAAGACCTCAGCCTGCGTGGCTTCAGGAAAGAGCGCAGCGACCGTATGCGCGTGGCCGGCGGTCAGGGCCAGGACCCAGCCGCTGGACGGGCAACCTCGCGCGACCAGCGCCATGACGTCATAGAACGTCTGCAAGTCGAGCTCGCAGCCATCGAACCGCCTGGGTTGCAGGATTCGATAAAAGCCCGCTTCGACGAATTCCGCTTGTGTCGCGTCGGGGAGTCTGCCGAGCGCTTCGCATTCGCGCTGGCGCTCGCGAAGGCGGGGGACCATCGCCTCCGCGGCGGCCAGAATCGCTTCGCGAGTGCTACACACCCACGGGAGTCTGCAGAGGTGCGGGGCTCGCCAACTGGGGCAGCGTGTCGGTCGGCCACCACCGATCTTCCCAATCACTCCACGTTGGCCGCAGACGTGGGGCAACTTCCTGGATGAAGCGCGTGGCGTTGTACTCGACCGTTTGTTTGGGCATGTTGCCGAATTGCAGCAACACCATCAGGTGACCAACACGCAGCCGCGTCTCCATGTCGGTGAGACGGTCGACGACCGTCTCAGGACTGCCCGCGACCACGTAGCCACGCTCCAGGATCTGCGACCAGGTGAGGCTTTCGAGCTCTTTGTAGCGATCGGCGGCCATCTTGACCTGGCCCTCGATGCCCTTGCGAATGGTGGCGATGCTCGTATAGCCAGGCGGATTGGCGAACCCCGGATACAGATGCAGGCAGCGGTTGTAGAAGTAAAGCGCGTGCTCCGCGTACAGCCGCTCGGCCTCGGCGTCGTTGTCGGCGACGGCGACGAACTGCAGGAATCCGGCCCGGTACGGGTTGGGCTCTGCGCCGACGCGATTCACTGCTTCCCAGAAGCCATCCATCACGTACTGGCCGCGTAAATAGCCGAAGTACGACAGGTAGGCGTACAGAAAATTGTGGCTGGCGCACCACTCCCAGGTCTCGACGCTGCCGCCGCCCGGGATCCAGATTGGCGGGTGCGGTTTCTGAATCGGGCGGGGCCAGATGTTCACGTAGCGGAGCTGGGTGTACTTGCCGTTGAAGCTGAAGGGCTGGGGGGCTTGCCAGGCCTTCAAGATCAGCTCCACACCTTCTCGGTACTTCTCGCGCAATGTTGCTGGTGTCTGGCCATAGCAATAGGCCGTGTCCATCGGCGTCCCGACCGGGAATCCGGCGACCAGCCGACCGCCCGATAGCACATCCAGCATCGCGGTCTCTTCGGCGACGCGAATCGGCGGGTCGTACAGGGCCACCGAATCGCCCATCACCACGAGCTTGGCCTTGCGGGTACGCCGCGCCAGGGCGGCGACCATCAGGTTGGGCGACGGCATCAGGCCGTACGCGTTCTGGTGGTGTTCGTTGACGCAGATGCCGTCGAAGCCGATCTGGTCGGCGAACTCGAGCTCGTCCAGGTACTCGTTGTACACGTCGTGACCACGAACCGGGTCGTACAGCTCGGATGCCGGCGGGTCCACCCAGACGCCGTGGTACCGCTCGCGGAAGTCGTCAGGCAGGTCCGGGTACGGCATCAGGTGGAAAAAGTGGAACTTCATCCGGCGACGGCCTCCTCTCGACCGAGAAACTGTTGGACTGGCGTCAGGACTGCCTCGGGTTGTTCGATGGGCAGCATGTGGCCCGCACCCTGGACGACCACTTTTGTGGCGTTCGGCAGTGCGTTCAGAAAATCGTCGGCGTACTGGACGGGTACGAATGCGTCCTTCTGGCCATGCACGAGGAGTGCAGGAGCGCTTATTCGATAGAGCCGTCGCGACAAGCCTCGGTCTGGAATCGGCCAGAGGAACCGGGCAACGCTGGCCATACCGCTCACCAGGCGAACGATCGATTCCACGTCAGTGCTTTGCGTCTGCGTTGCCTCCGAGCCGTCGGCGTACAGCAGTTTCGGCAACTCGGGCGATGGCACACCCCACAGGTCGGCCACGGGGTAGGCATCGTTCCACAGGCCGACTGGCGAGATCAGGATCAGTTTTTCGACGCGTTTCGGGTAATGCGCGGCGTATTCGGCCGCGATCATGGCGCCAAACGAATGGCCCGCCAGGATCACACGGTCGAGCTCGAGCGCATCGAGCACGTCGTCGTAGTGGATGGCGAGGTCGTGCACGTCGCGCAGGTCGAGCAGCTCTTCCAGGTTGTTGAACCCGGGTGCGAGCGGGGCATACACCGAATGCTTCGCGGTGAGCCCATCGATCACTGGCGCGTCGGCCTGTGGACCGTTGATGCCGTGCAGCCACACCAGCGGCGCACCCTCCCCCGCGGTGAAGACGACCTGCGTCCCGTGACGCGGCAGAGCAATTGTGCGTTCGTGCAGTGTCATCGCTACCTCAATTGCGCGCGCAGCTCGTTTGGATCGCTCGTCGGCGCCGCGCACACGTAGTTCGTGCACACGTACGCGGTGGCCTGGCCGTTGCGTGGCTCGCGCCCCTCGTGCAGTGGAAGCGTGGCCGGCTGACCCGGCGCGAGGCCCGCGACCACTTTGTTCGGCACGTACGGCTCGTAGACCATGCGCAGCAACGCCTGCGTGTCCGGGGCGTCCACCGCACCGACGATCACCACTTCCTTCGGCTGACTCAGCAGAAAATCCACCGCCGACAACGCGCGGGCGAAACCAAGCGGATACCGCGACATCGGATCGCGCAATAGCTCCAGGACGCCGCGCGCCGCGCGCTCGTACCGCGGCTCGCCGACCAGAACGGCGAGGCGCAGCAGGACGTCGGCCGCGACCGCGTTGCCGGAGGGTGTCGCGTTATCGAAGAGGTCCTTCGGCCGAGCGATCAACGCCTCGTGGTCGTCAGAGGTATCGAAGAAGCCTCCGTTGTCCGCGTCGGCAAAGTGGCTGAGCATGGTCTCGGCCAGCGCCACGGCTGCCTCGAGCCAGCGTACATCGAAGGTTGCTTCGTACAGGGCAATCAGTCCGTCGGCGACGTTAGCGTGATCTTCGAGGTAGCCGTTCAGGTGTGCGGCGTGCCCCGGTTTCCACGTGCGATACAGCGCGCCGTCGGGTTTTCTCATCTCCCGCAGCAAGAACTCCGCATTCTCCAGCGCAGCCTTGAGGAAGTCGTTCCGGCCGAAGACACGTGCGGCCTCGGCCAGAGCACGCAACAGCATGCCGTTCCATGCCGCGAGGACTTTTTCATCGCGCGCTGGACGGACGCGTTGCGCCCGAGCTGTGAAGAGGACGTCGCGCCCGCGTTCGAGCGCTGCAAGCAGCTCGGCGTCCGGGACTCCGAGCGAGCGTGACACCTCTTCGGGTGTACGGCTCACGTGCAAGATGCTCGTGCCGTGCTCGAAGTTGCCGCGCGCGGTCACGTCATAAAAGGCGCCAAACAGGCGTGCGTCGTGTTCTCCGAGTAGCGCCACCAGCTCGTCCGGCGTCCATACGTAGAACTTGCCTTCTTCACCTTCGGAGTCGGCGTCCTCGGTCGAATAAAAGCCACCAGACTCGTCTCGCATGTCACGCAGTAGGTAGCCAAGCGTCTGCTGGGCGATGTCACCGAAAAAGGCGTTGCCGGTGGCTTGGTAGCCCATCAGGTAGGCGCGCGCGAGTTGCGCGTTGTCGTACAGCATCTTTTCGAAATGGGGCACGAGCCATTCGGCGTCCGTGCTGTACCTGTGAAAACCACCGCCGAGCTGGTCGTACATCCCCCCACGCGCCATCTGGTCCAGCGTGTGCTCGGCGACGGACTTCGCGCGCTCCTCGGCTGAGCGGTGCCAGTAACGCAGAAGAAACTCCACGGCCATCGGCTGCGGGAACTTCGGCGCGGTGCCGAACCCGCCATCGTGGGGATCGTGCTGCTGGATGAGCGCGCTTGCGGCAGCGTCGAGCAAGTCTGGCTGTAGCACTTCGGCCGACCGCGGCGGCTGCGTGGTCTGCTGGAGATGCTGTCGCAGCTGCTCGCCGCTCTGGACGACTTCGGCGCGCCGTTCGTGCCAGGCCGAGGCGAGCGCAGCGAGCACGCGTGTGAATGCGGGCAGGTTGTGGTGGTCCCGCGGCGGAAAATACGTGCCGCCGTAGAACGGGACGCCTTCGGGCGTCAGGAAAACGGTCATCGGCCAACCGCCACTCCCGGTCATGGCCTGCACGGCTTGCATGTAGATGCCGTCCAGATCTGGCCGTTCCTCGCGATCGACTTTGATGTTGACGAACCACTGGTTCATCAGTTCGGCGGTGCGCGGATCTTCGAACGACTCGCGCTCCATGACGTGGCACCAGTGACAGGCGGAGTAGCCGATGGACAGAAGAATGGGCTTGTCCTCGGCCTTTGCTTTTTGCAGCGCTTCGGGTCCCCAGGGATACCAATCGACAGGGTTGTGGGCGTGCTGCAACAGGTAAGGACTGGTCTCGTGCGCCAG
>JAFAPL010000305.1 GCA_019247135.1 Chloroflexota bacterium
TCACGTCATGCAGCAGCGCCCTGAACAGGCGGTAGCCGCGCTGGAGACGATCCGCGACGCCAGCAAGGAGGCCTTACGCGAGCTCCGCGGTATTCTGAACGTGCTGCGACAGGTTGATGAGGGCGACGAGAGGAGCCCAGCCCCCGGCCTGGCGGACCTCGGCGCACTCGTCGAGGCGACATCTCAGGCTGGACTGCAGGTGACCTTCATCACGCGTGGGCAGCCACGCCAGCTGCCGGGAACTGTCGAGTTAGCGGCGTATCGAATTGTGCAGGAATCGCTAACGAATGCACTGCGCTACGCACACGGTGGCTCGGCCGAGGTGAAACTGGTGATCGAGACCGGCTGCCTCACGGTAGAGATTGATAACACTGCCGGCACGGGTACCGAGCTGATTGCTGGCAGCGGCCAGGGCATCCTTGGCATGCGCGAGCGCGCGGTGGCTGTTGGCGGTAGGCTCGAAGCCCGGCCCCGAGCCGATGGTGGTTTCCGTGTGTGTGCCATTCTTCCGCTCCAGCCATGATCCGGGTCGTGCTTGCCGACGATCAATCGCTGGTGCGAGCGGGCTTTCGCGTCCTTCTCGAGACAGCCGGGGATGTGGAGATTGTTGGCGAAGCCGCCACGGGCGAGCAGGCGGTGGCACTGGCGGCCACCGCTCGGCCGGACATCGTGTTGATGGACATTCGCATGCCAATCATGGACGGGCTCGAGGCCACGCGGCGGATAGCGAGTGATCCGCAGCTGACCGGAGTGCGTGTATTGGTATTGACCACGTTCGAGACGGACGAGTACGTATTCCAGGCGCTCCGAGCCGGAGCGAGCGGTTTCGTCGTCAAGGACATTCTGCCGGCCGAGTTGCTTACAGCTGTCCGTGTGGTCGCAGATGGCGAGGCGTTGCTTTCGCCGCGTGTGACCAAACGCCTGATCGCCGAATTCACGGCGCGCGTACCGCAAGCGGAGGACCGCGCATCAAGGCAGCGCCTGGACTCGCTGACGGATCGAGAAGTGACTGTGCTCGAATTGGTCGCCACGGGCCTGAGCAACAAGGAAATCGCGGACAGCCTGGTGGTAAGTGAAGCAACGGTGAAAACACACGTAAGTCGCATCCTGACCAAACTGGCGGCGCGCGATCGCGCGCAGCTCGTGGTTATTGCATATGAAACAGGCGTCGTCCGGCCCGGCCACCATTAATTCGCGCTATTCAGGCATGTTCCGGGATCGACTACCCATCTCGTATCGCGTCGAGACGCTCGTCTAATTGATGGCCGTATTCATGCCAAACGTGGCGCGGATCAGTACATGACAGTGAAACACCGGATGACCGGACCTCGGCGAGGAGCCACTCTCACCTGATGGCGTCCGGCGGCCGAGGCCGAGTCTTCATGGTCAGCTGAAGCGGCGTGTTGATGCTCGACCGTCATTGGTAGTCCACGCTTGCGTCGAAGACAACGGCAAGCGCGATCACGCGACGTCTCGCATTTCTGGCCGGTCGCGATGTCTGGCGCAACTGTTTTGAGCACGAGATCGGATCTCCTTCGATCAGGAGGATCTGGCGGCCATTCGGGCTGTCCTGGTGGAGGCAGACGCGAGACTCCGAGAAGAGACGGCAGAGCAACGGGAAGACCGTCCGGCAGTGGCCATCGGACATCAAGCGAGGCGGCTGGGCGGCGGATGGCTAGATGAGAAGATGATCCAGCGGCGCTGGGGACCGTACCTGGTCTACCGCTATCGCCTTGGCAGGACGCAAAAGATGAAGTACCTGGGCAAGGTTGCGCGATCGCCAACGGCCGACACCGAGTAAGAGAAACTTGGGGAGCACGACACCACCACGGAGGCCCGTTGCGCTCCCCAAGAGGGTCGGCCGGCGCTCCTCGGCGCAACGCATCCTGCTAGCGCCACGTAGCTACCGTCCCAGCTCGTCATGCTCCGGCGTAGTCGCGGTAGCTCTCGCCCACCCACACCAGCCGCCGCACCGTCCCGACGTCGTCACCCAGCTGGCGCTTCTTCAGGACGATCAGTTCGGCCAGCCCCTTCTGGGTGGATTCGGGGTGGTCCATCTCGTCGCGGTAGAGCCCGATCACCGAGTCCGCCGTGTTCTCCAGGTCGCCGGACTCCCGCAGGTCGGCCAGCTGAGGACGCTTGTCTGCCCGCTGGGCGCGGTTGCGGTTGAGCTGCACCAGGGCTACCACCGGCACCTCCAGCTCCCCGGAGAGGTTCTTGAGCGCCTTCGCCGCCGCGCTCACGTTGCGCTCGCGCGATTTGCCGTCGCCGTCTTCATCCGCCAAGAGCTGCACGTAGTCCACAACCAGCAGCGCGGGTTTTGTGCCCTCCG
>JAFAPL010000313.1 GCA_019247135.1 Chloroflexota bacterium
GGTCGCTGGATGCGCGGAATGTCGTCGCCACTCTGCGGCTGCATGGCCGCTCGCCATTTCCAGAACTCTTCACCGAGGCGAACCAGGTTGTCGCTGCCCGCGGCCATGCCGCCAACGATAGCGCCCGCTTAGTACCGCACGGCGCAGGTCCTCCGGAGGTTCGACCCACTCCCCCCAACCCCCTCTCCCTCGCCAGGGCGAGGGGGAGTTTTTCAGCAGGATTTGAAGGGGCGAAGCCCCTCGACCCTTCGGAGAGATAAATTTCCCCCTCTCCCTGGCCAGGGAGAGGGGGTTGGGGGGAGTGGGTCGAACCTCCGGACGGACTTGCGCCGGCTTAGCTACGGGCTGATGTCGAACACGGCCTTGATCTGGCCTGGCACCCGTTCGAAGGCCACGTCCACGTCGTCGAAAGTGAACGTATGGGTTATCAATCGATCGACGGCGTCGCCGAAGCGGGTCCGCATGGCAATCAGGTCCCGCACGGCCGCGCGCCAGTCGTCCGCGTTGGCATTGACACTGCCAACAATCGTGAGGTTCCGCCCCACCATCGACCCGAACAACCGCGGGTCCACGCTGACCGTTGGCCCAGACCCACCACCAGCCAGGTCCAGCACCCCATTACGCGCCAGGACAGCAATCATGGGCACCGCCATCTCGATCGCACCCGTGGCTTCGACGACGGCGTCGAATTCCCCGAGCTGCTCCTGCGGTCGATCCATCTCGACTTCCGCAAGCGGCACGTACGTGGCTCCCACGTCCTGCACAATCCGCGCGGCTGGCCCGTCTATGGGTTGACGCGCCAGGTCAACCGTCTCGACGTCCCGCAATCGCAACGCCATCACCGCCAGCAGCGCGATGGGCCCGCTGCCGGTCACCAGCGCACGCCGGACTCCATGAAGCTCGCCATCCAGTGGCAGATGTGCCCGCGCATTGCCGATGCGACGCAGGGCCTTCTCCGGCGTGGTCAACGACTCCACTAGCGGCGCCACGGCCGCGAGCTCCGACGGCACGGCGACAAGGTCCGCCTCGCGTTCGACGATTCGTTCACTCAGGAAACCGTGCAGGCCGACGATCCCGCGCTCCCGATATGCTCCCGTAAAGCAAAGATCCGCCTGATCGGCGGTGCATGTCGGGCACGATCCGCAACCACGCCGCACCGTTGGGACCACCAGATCACCCGGCCTCAGATGCCGCACATCCCGGCCGACGCTGTTCACACGTCCAACCGCTTCGTGTCCGAGCACCAGGACGTCGCTGCCGGCGGGCAACTGGCGTGGACCAAATCCCCGCGCCATGACGTGCCGGTCTGTTCCACACACGCCGACACGCACCATGTCCACGAGCACGTCGTCTGGTGCCTGCACAACTGGTTCGTCGAGCTCAGCCAACCAGGCTCGGCCTTCGCCTGGTCGAGTGACAACCGCGCGCATCGGGCGCCGAGATTCAGTCACTAACGGCAGCCGCAGCCGCCGCCACCGCAACACCCGCCGGCATTTGCCGAGGCAGCGGTGCTCGCTGCGCTCGCGATGCTCGCCCCGTCACCTCCGCGGACCTGTGCAAAGACGGAGAGCAGCCGTTTGGCGCTGTTTGCGCCACAGCCTGCACACTCCGCTGTATCTGCGCCTTGCGTGCGACTCACGAGCCGTTCAAAAACGGCGCCGCACTCCGAACAGCGATACTCAACCAGCGGCACGCCGGTAGTTTAGCCGACGCGAGTAACCGCGATGATCTCGTGGAGCCCCATTGCCTCGGCGCGCGCTACGGCTGCCTGGATGCTGTCGGCGTCCACCTCGCGTTCGCCGACGAAATCAACCCTGAAGCGCGCCGACGGCGCCGGTTTCGCAGTGCGTCGCCGCGTGGCTTTTGGTCGGGCCGCTTTTGGCCGCGCCGCGCGCCTTCGCGCCGGAGTCTCAGGCGTCGGCTGTGCTTCGAAGAGCGCGATCGTCTCGTCAACCGCCTCCGCCACCACCGCTGCCGCGAGGAGCTCCTCCATGGGGTCGTTGTCTTCTTCAACGGACGCCAGAATCTCTACCGCGACCGCATCCTCTGCGGACATATCCTCAACCGACTCAGACTGAGTCTGAGAAAGTTCCTCCACGATCGCCTCCACGGCCGCGATCGTATCCGCCGGCGTGGCAATCTCCGTCATTGTCCCGTTTGCCTCCACGGACTCTTCCAACACCAGTACTGGACCGCAAAAATCACACGGTCGCTCCAGGGCGGCCGCCTTCTCAAGCTCAATTCGCCGCCGACGCTGCTGCCCACCTTCACCTTTGACCGCCTGGAGTGACACCAGCGCGTGGTGTCCACACGCATACTCCAGACGAGCGGGCACTCCTGACAGCACGTTGCGGTCATGATACACATCTTTGGGTAACCTGGGGTCGTGTTTGCCGGGGTTGACCGAGTGGTCGTCCAGGTGCGTGACATGCAGCGCGGACTGCGCGCGTACGCCGACCTCGGCTTCGCACTCGACTCCGACATGGCGTGCACCGCCACCGACTGCTTGCAGCTGGCACGCGGAGATCCAGAAGGACTCCACACCATCGTGATAGAAACGGACGACCTGGCCGCCGAAGTTGCCGCGATGCGTACGCGAGGCGTTGACGTGAGCGAGTCCGCGGCGCACGACACCGGGCGTTTCGCCATCTCCCTCGGCGCGGCGAATCCACTCCCGCTCGAGCTCGTTCAAGCCGCAACTCGGCCTGGACCGGACGTGCATCCGAACGGCATCCTGCGTATCGAACGCACCTACGTGGTCGTACCCGAGCTCTCCGGCCTCGTGGAAGCATACGCGCGTATCCTTAATATGCAGGTTCCACCACTCGAGCGCGGACGAGTGATAAACGCTGACATGGCGGTCTTTCAGGTTGGCCGCGTTGGACTCGGCGTAGCCACCCCCATTGGGCCGGGTCCAGCCGCCGAGTCGCTCGCGCGGCGTGGACCTGGTCCATTCCAGGTGCTGTACAGGACGCGCAGCATGGGCGCCGCGGTGCGCTGGATGCTGGAGCACGGCCTGCCAGAGCCGGCGCGCGCCATCCGGAATACGGGCGAGCAAGCAATCCTCGTCAGCCCGGAGCGAGCCTGTGGAACGTACGTGGCGCTCGTCGGGCCCGAATAGACGATCGCTGCTCATCGGCTCACGCCGGCATCCACATTTGTAAGGAAACCCTTCGGCCAGCTCAGCCGCGCGCTGTACGCTCATGCGCATGGCAGTAGATTCGGTGCCCGTCGGACCAACTCAGCAAGTGGAAGCCGACGTCCCCGTTCGTGAGGGCGACTACGGCGACCGGGTCATGACCGTCGAACCAGGCGGCGTCGAATACATCCGCCTGGCCGAACGACACGGAACACCACTCAGACTCTTCTGGACGTGGAACTCCCCGAACTGGGAGTTCGCCACGATGTTCCTCGGCGTCATCCCCATCACGGTGTTCGGTGGGGGCTTCCT
>JAFAPL010000345.1 GCA_019247135.1 Chloroflexota bacterium
GGAGTGTGTGTAGTGGGACGACTCGATGGGCGAGTGGCGTTTATCACTGGCGGCGGGCGTGGAATTGGCGCGGCGACAGCGCGGAAGCTCGCGGCCGAAGGCGCAGCGGTGACCGTCACGGATATGGACGTCGGCCCGGCCGAAGAGACGGCTGAGGCGATCCGTTCGTCCGGCGCCAGAGCGCTGGCCATCCCCGTCGACGTCACGAACCGTGAAAGTGTCGAGTCGGCCGCCGCCCGGGCAAAGGAAGAACTTGGCCGCCTCGACATCCTGGTCGCCCTGGCAGGCATCACCCGTGACAACCTGTTGTTCAAGATGACCGACGATGAGTGGGACGGGGTCATCAACACACATCTGAAAGGCAGCTTCTACGCCGCCAGGGCGGCCCAGAAGTACATGGTCGAGCAGCGCTACGGAAAGATTGTGTTCACATCGTCCACGTCGGCGCTGGGCAATCGCGGGCAGACGAATTATTCGACAGCCAAAGCTGGCTTACAGGGCATGGCGCGTACGCTGTCGATCGAGCTCGGGCCGTTCAACATCAATGTGAACGCCGTCGCGCCTGGCTTCATCGAGACGCGCATGACGCAGCAGACAGCCGAACGCGTCGGCGTCGACTGGGAGCAGTTCAAGAAGGACGCCGCCGCGCGGACTCCGCTCCGCCGCACGGGTACGCCCGAAGACGTCGCCAACGTGATCGCCTTCCTGGTGAGCGACGAGTCGAGCTTCGTGACCGGGCAGGTGATCTACATCGCAGGTGGGCCGCGCAGCTAGAGGGGAGCATGAAGCAATCTGACAGCGGTCGCATCTCCACGACGCACACCGGCAGCCTGCCGCGGCCGCCGGAGCTCGCTCAACGCATGCTGGAGTACAGCAACGGGACGGAGAAGGACCCGCCCGGCTTGTGGGCCGACGTCGCCTCGGCCACGAAAGAGGTGGTGGCCCGCCAGGCCACGATCGGGCTCGACATCATCAGCGACGGCGAGTACGGCAAGGCGTCCTACTCCGGCTACGTCAAGGAGCGCCTCACAGGGTTCGACGGCGAGCCACGTAATTTTTTCGGCCACCTGCGTGACCAGCAGCAATTCCCCGATTGGGTGCGTTCGACGCCGCCGCGCGTCGTCTACCCGAGCTGTAACGGGCCGGTGGCGTTGAAGGATCCAGGCGCTGTGAGGCGTGATATCGCCAATCTGAAGGGTGCGTTGCAAGACATGAACGTCACGGACGTGTTCATGAGCGCGGCTTCCCCTGGCGTCGTCGATACGTTCATGCCCAACGCGTACTACCCGTCCGACGAGGAGTTCCTGCGGGCCATCGCGGCGGCCATGCGGGACGAGTATCAGGCCATCGTGCAGGCCGGCTTCATCCTGCAGGTCGACTGCCCGGATCTGGCGATGTCGCGTCAGAGTCGGTTCGTCGACCTGAGTCGCGAGCAGTTCAGAGATGTGGCGCGCATGCACGTGCGGGTGTTGAACGAGACCTTACGCGGGCTCCCGCGCGAGCGAATACGCGTACACGTCTGCTGGGGCAACTACGAGGGGCCGCACACGAACGACATTCCGCTAACGGACATTCTCGATGTGGTGCTCGAAGCGGAAGTGGGTGCGATCTCGATCGAGGCCGCCAACCCGCGTCACGCCCACGAGTGGAAGCTGTTCCGCTCCGTGGAGTTGCCGTCTGGAATGAAACTGATTCCGGGCGTGATCGACACATGTACGAACTACGTGGAGCACCCGGAGGTCGTCGCGGAGCGGATCGCGCACTTCGTCGACGTGCTGGGGCCCGAGCGTGTGATCGCGAGTACGGACTGCGGGTTCGGCACATCCGTGGGCCCGCGCCATGTTGCGCCGAGCGTGGCGTGGGCCAAGCTCGAGGCGCTGGTGCAGGGCGCAGTGCTGGCCAGCGGCAGCTGAGATTTCGTTGACCGCCCAATACGGGCGCTCTACGCTAGGGCGAACGAGGGGGCTCGCACATGCACTTGAGTCGCCGTGCGCTTCTCAGGACGTGGGCCGGGGGGAGCATCGTCGCCACGCTCGTGGCGGCGTGTGGACCGCAGTCACCGGCACAACCGACCGCCGCGCCACCCGTAGCACCTGCCCAGGCACCTGCCACTCCAGCCACGCAAGCGCAAGCCGCGCAACAAGGGGCCACGCCCAGAAACGGTGGTAGCTTCCGTTTTTCGATCTGGACGGAGGATCCGCCGAGCCTCGACCCGTATCTGAACGTTTCGTTCCGCTCGCAGGAGTTCGCCGCCTTTTTCTACAGCCGCCTCTTGATGTCGAAGAAAGGCCCGGGCATCAGTGCTCAGGCGTACATCATGGAAGGTGATCTGGCCGAGTCGTGGAACGTCAGTCAGGACGGTAAGACCTGGACGTTCAACCTGCGGCCCAACGCCGTCTGGCAGAACGTCGCGCCCATGAACGGACGAGCCGTCACCGCGCAGGACGTCGCCTGGTCGTTCGACCATTTCATGCAGGTATCTGCGCAGAAGTCGACCTTCGACATCGTCGCTAACGTGAGTGCGCCGGACGCACACACGGTCGTCTTTACGCTCAAGGATGCGTACGTGCCGTTCGAAGCAGCGATCGGCGCCCCGCTGTTCTGGATTTTGCCGCGCGAGGTCATCGAACAGGACGGCGATGCGTCCAAACGCGTCGTGGGCAGCGGCCCATTCATCTTCGAGAAATACGACAGCGGCGTATCGTTTACCGCCAAGAAGAACCCGAACTATTACCGCGCCGGCGAGCCGCACGTCGACGAAGTTGTAGGGCTCGTCATCCCCGACGATGCAACGGCAATGGCGGGCTTACGCGCCCACGAGCTCGACTTTTACCAGGTCGCTAATCAAAATGCCGATTCACTGAAGAGCACAAACCCGGAGATTCAGCAGATCGAATGGGAATTCCTGCTGATTCCATTCTTCTACTGGAAAGTCGATCAGCCGCCATTCAACGATGTACGTGTCCGCCGAGCAGTATCGCTGGCGACCAACCGCGACAACCTCATCACGACGATCTATTCGGGTAAGGGCAACTGGAACAACTTCATTCCGTGGGCACTTACGGAGTGGTGGTTGGACCCGCGTGGACCAGATCAGGGGCCAACCGCGAGCTATTTCGCGTACGACCCGGCCCAGGCCAAGCAGCTGCTGGCTGACGCGGGTTATCCGAACGGATTGCAGGTCGACCTGATCAGCACTCCGGGTTACGGCCAGGTGTGGGTTCAGAGCGTCGAGCTAGTTCAGCAGGACCTGAAAGCCGCGGGTATCAACGGCAACATTCAAATGCAGGAGTACACGGCGTATATAGGGTCGACCTTCAAGGGTCAGTTCGAGCCGGGCAAGCTCGTGCTCGGACTGGAGACCCCGTTCACCGAACCGCACGACTTCCTGTTCAACATGTATCACCCGAATGGCACGCGCAACCACGCCGGGATCAATGATCCCAAGTTGACGGCGATGATCGAGCAACAGGCGCGTACTCTGGATCGGGCGCAGCGGAAACAGCAGATCTTCGACATCCAGCGCTATCTGGCCGAGCAGATGTACTACCCGCCCGTGGCGGCCAACATGCGCGTCGGTGGCGTCGGGCCGACCGTGCGCGACTTCTATCCGCGTTCGGATTACGGCTTTGGCGCGGAAGTCGTGCCCAAGCTGTGGCTAGACGCTAGCGCATGAGTGGCGCGCGCACTCAGTCGCCATTCCGCGTGCGTAGCCACTAGACGATGTCACGCTACCTTGCGCGCCGGCTCGTGCTGCTCGTGCCGACGCTGCTCGGCGTCAGCATCGTCGTCTTCGTCCTGGTGAGACTCCTGCCGGGCGACGCCACGACGCTCATGCTCCAGGACGCGCGCGCTACCGCGGCCGACGAACAAGCGCTGCGGCATCGGCTCGGCATCGACCAGCCGATCCATGTGCAGTACGTCACGTGGCTCGGCGGACTTGCCAGGGGCGACCTCGGTACGTCCTTCAAGAGTCACACGCCGGTCAGGGATGAGCTTGCCGCGCGTATCCCTGTCACAGCGGAGCTGGGCGTGCTCGCGATGCTCATCAGTACATTGATTGCCATCCCGGTTGGGGTGATTTCAGCTGTCCGCCAGGACACATGGCCGGACTACGTCTCCAGGAGCGCGGCCATTGGCCTGCTGGCGATCCCCGGCTTCTGGCTCGGCACGCTCGTGGTCACGCTGCCGTCCGTGTGGTGGCAGTGGACCCCGCCCCTCCGCTACACGCCTCTACTCGACAACCCGGTTCGCAATCTGACGCAAGACCTGGTGCCAGCGGTAATTCTCGGCCTTGGCCTGGCGGGCGGCTTGATGCGGCTCATACGGACGCAGATGCTCGAAGTGCTGCGACAGGATTTTGTGCGGACCGCCGCAGCAAAGGGGCTCGCGGAGCGCGCCGTGGTCATGCGCCACGCGCTGAAAAACGCGTTGATCCCCGCGGTCACCGTGCTCGGACTGCAGGTCTCGTTGCTCGTTTCGGGCACGGTCGTGCTGGAGAGCATCTTTGTCCTGCCGGGGATGGGCCGCTATCTCCTCGAGGCCGTACAGGCTCGCGACTACCCGGCCGTACAGGCGCTGAATCTGCTGTTCGCACTCGTGATTGTCGTGGCGAACCTGATCGTGGACGTGTTGTACGGGTGGATCGATCCACGCGTGCGCTACGTATGACGACGACCGCCGTCCGGCTGCGTGCGAGCCCGCGCCGCCTGTCTGTGCCGCATCGCACCGGGGCACTCGCGCAGTTGCTGCGGACAAAACCGTTGGGCGCTATCGGCGCAGCGATCATCCTCGTGTTGCTCATCGCGGCGATTGGGGCGCCCTGGCTCGCTCCCTACCCGTACGACGTCGGCGTCGCGGGAGTGCGGCTGCAAGGGCCCAGTCTGGCGCATCCGTTCGGAACGGACGCAAACGGTCGGGACCTGTTGAGCCGCATCATCTGGGGCGCACGGGTGTCGGTCACCATCGGTTTTGGAGCCGTCGCGATCAGCACCGTGCTCGCGATATGCGTGGGCGTGCTGTGCGGTTACTTTGGCGGTTGGTTCGATCTGCTGGTCCAACGCGTCGTCGACGTGTGGATCTCGTTCCCAGCACTTGTACTGCTGGTCAGCCTCGTGGCGATCCTCGGGCCAGGCCTGTTCAGCACCACGTTGATCCTCGGGATCTTGCTGGCGCCGGGCACCTCGCGTGTCGTCCGCAGCGCCGTGTTGGGGATGCGCCACTTGCCGTACGTGGAGTCCGCCCGCTGCGCCGGGGCCGGGCACATCCGCATCATTCGCGCGTGCGTGTTGCCGAACGTGTCCGCGACGATCATCGTGCTGGCGACCATCCAGCTCGGGGCGGCGATCCTGGCCGAATCGACCCTGAGTTTTCTGGGTTACGGGGTACCGCCACCGTACCCGACCTGGGGCGCGATGCTCAGCGGCACAGGGCGGGCGTTTATGCTCCAATCGCCGTGGCTTTCCGTCTGGCCAGGCCTGGCGATCAGCGCCGCCGTTTTTGGTTTCAACATGCTTGGAGACGCGTTACGCGACATACTCGACCCGCGGCTTGGGAGGGGTAGCTAACTATGGATCTGAATTACTCGCCAGAGGATGAGGCGTTTCGCCTGCGCACGCGGCGCTGGTTCCAGGAGCACCGGCCAGGCCGCCTGGATACGCTCGAACAGCGCAAGGCCTGGCAGCGCACGCTGTACGAGGCCGGCTACGTCGGTATGGGGTGGCCGCACGAGTACGGGGGCCACGCAGCCCGACCGATGGAGCAGGCCATCGTGGCCGAAGAGATGGCTCTGGCCAACGTGCCCGGTGCGCTCAACTCGCTGGGACTCGGCATCGTCGGACCGACGCTGATCGTGCACGGCAGCGACGAGCAGAAGCGCAACTATCTCCAGCGCATCCTCTCGGCCGAGGACATCTGGTGTCAGCTCTACTCGGAGCCGGACTCCGGATCAGACCTCGCAAGTCTGCGGACCAACGCCGTGCGGGAAGATTTCTCGGACGGCGAGTACTACGTCGTCAACGGCCAGAAGGTATGGACCAGCCTCGGTCCGATCGCCGATTACGGCGTATTGCTGGCGCGAACGGATCCCAACGTGCCCAAGCACCAGGGCCTC
The DNA here is from genome assembly GCA_019247135.1 of Chloroflexota bacterium. The sequence continues at coordinate 6,113 of JAFAPL010000345.1, forward strand.
TCGTATTTCATCCTCGACATGCACAGCCCGGGCGTCGAAGTCAGGCCACTCAAACAGATCACCGGCAGCTCCGAGTTCGCCGAGGTCTTCTTCACCAACGTCAAGGTGCCCGTCGAGAACATCATCGGCCAGGAGGGCCAGGGCTGGGAGCTCGCACAGACCACGCTCGGCTTCGAGCGCGGCGGCAACACCCTCGCGCGCGTCACGCGGCACCAGGCCAACATGGCTCGACTGTTCGAGGTCTGTCAGACGCTGCAACGCGATGGCACATCGTTGCTGGCCGAGCCTGTCACACGCCAGAAGCTTGGCCGCATGATCACCGAAGTGGAAGTCCTGCGTTATGCCGGCTATCGCATCTTGAGCAAGCTCGAGCAGGGCAAGCGACCAGGATCCGAGTCGTCGGTCGACAAGCTGTACTACAGCGAGCTCGACAAACGCCACCAGGAGCTGGTGCTCGAGATTCTCGGCCCGTATGCCCAGCTCGAACAGGGCGTGCCGCCGGACCTCGCGCTGAATTCGACCAACATGCGGGGCGAGGACAGCACCTGGGCCTACAACTTCCTGTGGGCGCGTGCGGGCACCATCTACGCAGGCTCGAATGAGATCCAGAAGAACGTGATCGGCGAACGCGTCTTGAAGCTACCGCGTGAGCCACGCGCCGATCGCATGGCCAACGCAGGCAAAGGAGCCTGAGGCATATGGATTTCGATTTCACTCAAGAACAGGCGATGTTGCGCGACCTGACTCGCGAGTTCATGAACCGCGAATCGGCCCCACGCGTCGTGCGCTCGTTGATGGACGACGCGACTGGCTACAGCCCGACCGCCTGGCAGCAGATGGCGGACATGGGACTGCAGGGCCTCGCGATCGAGCCCGGCTACGGCGGCCAGGGGCTCGGCACGATCGAACAGGCGCTGGTCCTGGAAGAGATGGGGCGCGCGGCGATGCCGTCCCCGTACTTCGCGACCTGCGTGCTCGCGGCGTCGGCTATTGCGCTCGGCGACGAGCGGTCCAAAGCCCGCTTTTTGCCAGACATCGCCACTGGCCGGACGAAGGCGACGCTCGCCTTTCTGGACTCGAAGCTGGATTGGACGGCGGATGCGGTCTCGATGCGCGCAACACGCGACGGCAGCTCGTTCGTCCTTTCGGGCGAAAAACGATTCGTGCCGTGGGCGCACGTCGCTGATGTGCTGCTGGTTGCGGCGCGAACGGATGATGGTCTCACATTGTTCGCGGTCCCGCGCGATGCTGTTCGCACGTCCGAAAATGTGGAGATCGACCACACCTCGCGCACCTCGACGGTGCGGTTCGAAAACGTCCGGGTTGGCAGCGAAGACGTCGTCGGATCGGTTGACCAGGGCTGGTCCATCCTGGAGCCGGTGCTGCAGCGTGCCGCTATCGGCGCGTGCGCAGAAATGCTCGGCGCGGCGCGGCGGTGCATGGAGATGAGCGTCGAGTATGCGAAGGTGCGGCAGCAGTTTGGTCAGCCCATCGGTACGTTCCAGGCAATCAAGCACATGTGTGCGGAGATGCTGCTGGACGTGGAGAATTCTTTCGCGGCGACGTATTACGCCGCGTGGGCGCTCGACGCAGGCGCGGCTGACGTGGCGCTCGCGGTGTCATGCGCCAAGGCGTATGTGAGTGAAGCTTCGCGCAAAGTGTGCGGCAACTCGA
>JAFAPL010000346.1 GCA_019247135.1 Chloroflexota bacterium
AACGTGCCGCGCACCTATGTGCACTGCACACAACCTCCACATCCAGCATTCGAGGCGTGCCGCCAGCTGGTGCGATCGTCGTCAAGCTGGGACTGGATCGAACTGGCGCTGCCGCATCTGTGCATCATTACTCACCCTGCCGAAGTCACCGACCTGCTGCTCACACTGACTTCGGCCATTTCCGTCTGACGAGGCGCATCGCGTGGCGCTGGGCGCACACAGCTCGCTTCGGAGCAGTTCAGTGCCACGAACTCTCTAGGAGCATACCGGCGGCGGCGGTTCCACCTACCGTCGCAAGGAACTGTCGTCGTGTTGTATGAGACTCTTGCTCGTGCATATTCAGCCTACCCCAACGTCGATGTGCCGATCCTCCAGCAGACGCGCGTACATGTCACCCGACCTACGATAGTCGTGGTCTGCGTGGCCAGACTGCGAACCGGGGGTTCCAACCTTCAGGGGACTGACGTAGATGGAGTTCAGGACGGTCATCAGTGCGGTCCGACTGGCGCCGACCTTGTCCGGCCAAACAATGGCAGTAGACGTCGAAGACCTTCATGCGGGTTGTACATGAGCGTCTCGCCCGCCTTGCGTGTCACTGATGGCACATCCCTGGGCACTGTGCTTCGGTCGCCGTTCTGGTCGCGATGCGAACAAGCACCTAGCGGCTCCCTTCCGCCCCTACACGCTCCGGGGGTCATTCTAAAGGATCGCCGTTTCACGGCCAAAGGGCGCATACATCGTCTTGGTAACGGGTTCAGCATGTCCCTGGGAGCAAGATTCAGCCCAAGAGGACAGCATGCAGGGCTCATTCAAAATCGGTGGCATCGCGGGCATCGATATCCGGCTGCACTACGGCGCGGCTACGGATGCATCATCCGGTTTGGACAGCATCCGGAACAATGTCGTGAGGCGCGTCGGCGGCGTGCCGGCAGACGTGCAGGTCGAGCGGGCACTGGTTGGCTCTCAGGGACCACCGGCCTGTCTCGGTCGAGCGTCGCGCGACCGAAAGAGTGACACTCACCCTGAGACAAGGAGGAAGCCGCAATGAGTACGACTGACCAGCGCGGCGGTGGCGCGGGTGGCACACGCGTCGAAGGTGTTGACATGAAGTTGGAGGTGGTCACCATCCCAGTCTCAGACGTCGACCGGGCCACGGAGTTCTATAGGCGCCTCGGCTGGAGGCAGGACGTCACGCCGCCCGGCGTGGTCCAGTTCACGCCACAAGGCTCGGGCTGCTCGGTCCAGTTCGGACCGAACCGTACGTCGGCTGCGCCGGGGTCCGCTCAAGGGCTGTTCCTGGTGGTCTCTGACCTCGACGCCACCCTGGAGAAGCTGGCTTCGGGCGGCATCCAGGTGGGCGAGGTGTATCACCTCGGCGCGGGCGGCCGCGCCAGCGGCACCGATCCCGAGCATGCCAGTTACCGTTCGTACGCCAGGTTGAGCGATCCCGACGGCAACGGCTGGCTCTTCCAGGAGGTCACTACCCGATTACCCGGGCGAGTCGACCCTGCCGCGACATCGTTTGGCTCGGCACGCGACCTGGCTGGCGCGATGCGGCGCGCTGCTGCCGCGCACGGCGAGCACGAGAAGCGCATTGGCGCCACAGACCCGGACTGGCCTGACTGGTACGCCGCGTATATGGTGGCCGAACAGGCCGGCACGGCACTGCCCACGTGAGCGACTACGACGTGGTTGTTCGTGAGCGATCAACGTGCCGCGGCCCTCGCGGTAACACCGGTTTCGAACCAACGACGCGCATGAACGATCGGAGACATCGACCATGACGAGAACTGGCACATCCTCCGTCAGGGTCCGCGAGCCGGAGCTCGTTGGACAGACCCTCGTCGTGATTGGCGGTAGCTCTGGCATGGGCCTGGAGACGGCTCGACGTGCACGTGCCGAAGGAGCCCAGATAATTCTCGCCGGCCGCAATCCGGACCGCCTCCGGAGCGTCGCAGTAGAGCTTGGCGCAAAAGATTCTGCTGCATTCGATGCATATGATTCCGCGGCGCTGGAAGGTTTCTTTCAGCGTTTGCCAACGCCCATTGATCACGTGATGGTGACCGGCGGTGGCCCGTACTACGCGCGGCTGAGCGAGATGGACTTGGCGAAAGCGCTTGCCAACGTCCACGACCATGTGCAACTGACTATGCAAGTCGCCAGAGAGTCGATCCACAGGGTCCGCCCCGGTGGGTCGCTGCTGTTCATCTCGGGCACTGGTGCTCGGCGCCCGGCGGCAGGCCTCAGTATTGCCGCCATGTTGACCGCGGCAACTCCAGCCCTGGTCGCCAATCTGGCGTTGGAACTGGCGCCGATACGAGTAAACCTCATCGCACCTGGCTTTGTCGACACGCCGCTCTCGGCAGCCCTGCTGGGCGACAATCTCGAGAAACGTCGCGAGCAACTCCGCCAGACGTTGCCGATCGGCCGGGTAGTCGGGCCAGCGGATGTCGCCGCGCTCGCCGTCCACCTGATGACAAATTCGGCCGTGACTGGCGCGACGTACGATATCGACGGTGGGCAGCAGCTCCTCTCTGCTTGACAATGGCCGGAACGTCGCTGGAGCGCTCCCAATCCTGAGCGCTGCCGATCGGGCGCTGGTGATGGATCACGGTGAGCGGCATTCGTCGAAGCTCGCGTGTTGTCAGCTGCGGTCGGGATTGTACTGTGCGTGGACGGCATCGACCGGGTCATGGTCATCACGCGGTACGGATCCGGAGGTTTGATGGTGCGCTCGATCGCGTGGGCCCTCGGTCTCCACCAGAGACGTCATTAGGCTTGGGGCCGTCACGCGGCAGGTAATTCGTCTGGCGAAATGATTTGCGAGTGGAGCGCTCGGAGCGCTGCTTGAGTTCGACTGTCCGCATCCAGCTTGTCCAGGATGGCTCGGACGTGGCACTTGACCGTGGAGAGCGCAACGTCAAGCGACCGGGCGATCTGCTTGTTGGTTCGGCCGGCGGCGACTTCTCGAAGGACCTCGCGTTCTCGTTCGGTCAGCCTCACATTGTCTGTGGGTGATCGCATCTCGTGCATGAGACGAGCAGTGGCCCGGACTGAGAGGTGGACCTGTCCCGCGGCGACCGAGCGAATCGTCTGCGCGAGCGAGGTTGTATCTGTGTCTTTCGACACATACCCGATGGCTCCGGCCTGCAGCGCGCGAATGACTGACGCGTCATCGTCGCTCAGGCTGGTGAGAACGATGATTCGCGAATCCGGCACGTGCTTGCAAATTGTTTGCGTCACGACCACGCCGTCCAGATAAGGCAGCAACAAGTCCGTGAGCACCACGTCAGGCCGGATGTCGATGGCTAGCTGAGTTCCGTCCGCGCCATTGCCCGCCTCACCGACCACGTCGATATCCGATTCCAAATCGAGAAGCGCATGTAGACCCGCCCGCACAACTGGGTGATCGTCAATCAAGAGAACACGGATGATCATGGGCGCTTCCTTTCGTTCTTCATTCTGTTTATTGGACGTGCCATGCCGACAGGACACTGCGAGCCGAACGGCCCAGCATGTCATCGCTAGTCAACTGCCTCAGCAGTGCGACCGATTCGCGGGTGGGTCCTGCCCGTTCGAGTGATGTGAATGCCGCATAACGGAGGTCAATCGAGCCATTTTGTACAA
>JAFAPL010000088.1 GCA_019247135.1 Chloroflexota bacterium
GTCCAGACCGGACCAGGGGCGACACAATTCACGCGAATACCGCGCTCCTGAACGCTCTGCGCAAGCGACTTCGTAAACGCGTGGATTGCGCCTTTTGTCGCCGAATAGTCGAGCAGCGATTTGCTCCCGTTCATACCAGTGATAGAACCAGTGTTGATGATCGCGCTGCCTTGCTTGAGGTGTGGTAGCGCGGCTTTGGCCATTCTGAAGTAGCCGTAGATGTTCGTTTTGAACGTGTGATCCCATTGCTCGTCCGAGAGCTCGTCGATGCTGTTCTGGTGCTGCTGATAGGCGGCGTTGTTCACCAGGATGTCCAGCTTGCCGAACTCGGTCAGCGTGCGTTGGACGGCTTGCTGAGCGAAGTTGGGCTCGCTTATGTCGCCGGCGATGGACAGGCAGCGGCGACCTTCCTTTTCGACCGCGCCACGGGTCTCGTCGGCGTCGGACTGCTCCTGCGGCAGATGCACGATCGCGACGTCGGCACCTTCGCGAGCGAACAGGACGGCGACGGCGCGACCGATGCCGGAGTCGCCGCCCGTGATCAATGCTGTTTTGCCCTCGAGTTTGCCCGCGGCTTTGTAGTGCGGAGCCTGGTATTCAGGCCGAGGCTGAAGCTGAGATTCGAGGCCGGGCTTCGGCTGGTGCTGTTCGGGAAACGGTGGCTTGGGCTGTGACTCGATCTGCGACATGCGCGGGCGGGCGCAAAGCGCGTGCCCGCGTCAGCGGAACACGGAGGCCGCAGGTCCGTGGGCGGCTGGCTAGTGGACGGCCGTGGCCGAGGTGGTCGTGGTCGTCGTGGTGGTAGTGGTGGTGGTCGTCGTCACGTTGACGCCAGTAAACGACCCGCTGGTCGCGGGCACACAGCCCGTTGCAAATGTTGTCCCGACCGCGTTCGAGTCACCACCCGAATTGCTCACCTGAATCTGGGCGGCACCGGGGGTGATGCCGTTGGTTGGCGTTTGTACACGGATCTGCGTGCTCGAGCCGGTGCCGACTTGCGTCAAACCGAACGTCTGACCGTTCTGGATGAGAATCGCATTCGTGCCGAACGAGGAAGGTGGCGAGCCGAAGTTGTTGCCGATGATGTTGAGCAGCGTGCCGCACGCCAGCCCGTTCGACGGATCGATGCGGTTGATCGACGGCAGCGGCACGGGTGTCTGGGTCGGCGTGGGGGTCGACGTGCCTGGAGTGTTGGTCGCAAGCGGCGTCTGTGTCGGCGTGGAGGTCGCTCCGAGTGGTGCGAAGGCGTTGAAGCCCGAGGTGATACACGGCCGCAATCCGTCGGCATAGAACGTCCACTGATAGAAATCCTCGACCGTTGGCACGACGGTCCATGTCCAGACGAAGCCGAGTGGGCCCTGGCGTTCAGTGACTGGGCCTGCGTCCTCGGCACCGGTCAGGCGCACAAAGCGCGCGTCGTGGTGCCGCTGCGACGTAACGGAGATTTCAACGTGTACGCCGACAAACGGCTTGCGCGGCACGAACCACATCTGTTCGTCGCCGAGACACCCGACATTGACCACAGGGATGCTGCTCGTGGCTTCGACTTGCGGCTGCGGAGTCAAGCCACCGCCGGCGCCGCCAGGCACGGGCTGCGCCGGCGGTTGGCCCGGGACCGCCGTGGTCGGCGTCTGCAAGACAGCCTGGGCGGTCTGCGTCAGCGGCACGGCTGAGCCCTGGAGCGTCGTCTGCGTCGCCACCAGAGCAGTCGACGTGAGCGCAACTGAGGTCGCGGTCTCGGCGACCGGGATCGGCAAGCCGGTGAGGACCGGTGTCGAGGTGAATTGTTGCGCGGCCGTCAGCGTGTCGGCGTGAAATGCCTGGGCCAGAGACGTGTCGGGCAAATCATTGGGTCGGTCGACCGCGAGCGGGCGCGACGGAGCATACTGGGCGAAAAACCGAGATTGACGGACTGAAGGCGAGAGGTCGGACGGTAGATCGACGCCGATCATGACCCGCTTCAGCCAATCGCCCACGAGTAGTCCCTGCGTCGCGCCTGTCGCGGCAGAGAAATGCATGACGCCGCGCTGGAAGCGCTGGTAGACAAAGCCGTTGTTCATCGGGTCGCTTGTCGGCAGGCTCGTGGGCAAGCCCCAGATCTCGAGAGCGGCGGCGGCCAGCTGAGATGGGTCGCACGAGTCCTGGCCGAGATCGGCGCAGGTGAGCGTGTTGAGGAACGTCGTCTGGAACTTGACGGGCAGGCCGTTCCAGTCGTCAGGGACGTACACGCTGATAAAGCTGAGGGCCTGGGTAGCGAAGTCGGGGCTGTCCGGTGTGGGTGCAGACGAGACGATGTCAGGATCAGCGGCTGGCAGGATGAGCCCATCGATGCTGGTGATCGGCAGGATGTCCGGGTCGAGGATGTTGGCGAGCGTGACGTTGCCATCGGCTCCCAGTTGAAGCATCTGTCGCTGGAAGAGCTGAACGCGCTGACCGAGCAGGGGGAACTCGTTCGAGACGGGGTAACCGAACGTTCGCACACCGCCTCGGGATTGGAAGTAGCTCATGATCTCGGGCGACGTGATGCGGTAGCCCGTGGCGGGGAAGTAGCTCGGATCGGTGGGCAGGGATTGTGCGATGGTCGAGTGACCCAACGCACCGCCGAGGACGACGGACACGATCACACCGAAGGCGAGCGACCAGTTGATGCTCTTGTGGGTGAGCCCGCGCAGACGCTGCCGGGTCGCCGAGTTCAGAGCGTGCTTCAACCTTCCTCCAGGCCTCCCGCCACCAGCGTACCGGCTAAACGTCAGCGGGACAACGCGTGTTACGCATACTAGCCAGCGCAGCGGCAGCCCGCGCGCGATTCCGTTGGTAGACGCGTACTACGGCGCGCATTCCGGACCGCAAGCATCAGTATCAGTTCGCGGGCTGGCGGTGGTGCTTCCCGATTGTTCAAGATCCCACTCGAGGAGTTTGCGACTGCAGGCTGTCACGTTCAGCCGATGTGTGCAAACAAAGTTATAGCGACAGCTCGTGCGCGGAGTGACCGTCGATGGTATCGCCTGCTGCCGCGGTCACGATCTTGTAGCCGAACCCACGGACGCTCACGATCTGAGGCGCATTGGGACCGGCCTGAGCCAGCTTCACGCGCAGGCGGCCGATGTGCACGTCAATCGTGCGGCTGGTCCCCGTGTCGGGGTCGCCCCACACGAGTTTGGCCAGGGCTTCGCGGGGCACAACCTGATCGCGTCGGCCAGCAAGCACTGAGAGCAATCGGTATTCAGTTGGCGTCAGTTGCACCACGCTGCCCGCCAATGTGACCTGGTGCATCGCGTGATCGATCACCAGGTCGGCGATTCGAATCGGCGCGCGTGGTGCAGCGGTGTCGGCCGCGCGCTGCTGCGCGGATCGTCTGAGAAGCACCTCGACGCGTGCCAGCAGGTCATAGACATCGAAGGGCTTGGCGATGAAGTCGTCAGCGCCCAGCTTCAGGCTCAAAAACGCATCCCGCCGACGCTGCGTGCCACTGCAAACGAGAATTGGCACCCCCGCCATGTTCTTGAGCACACTGCACAGCACCAGTCCATCGTCATCCGGCAGGACCAGGTCCAGGACGATCAGGTCAGGGCGGACGCGCTCGACCAGTGACCGAGCAGTCGCGCCGGTAGCGGCCTGACGAACTTCATAGCCGCTGGAGGTCAGGATGTCCGACAGCATGTACGCAACTGCCGCGTCGTCTTCGACGAGCAAGATGGTTGCGCGATACGAGTGTGTGTCGGCGGCATCGCCGAGAGGAAGATTCTTCGCCATAGGGGTGGGCGGCGTAACCGTCGCACAAGCTGCCTGGACGACTGGTTGAGGAACGATTTGGACACGGGTGAGTTTCAGCGCCAGTGCCTCTTGGACGTGACGGAGGGTCCTTGACGCTGTCCGACGCACGGCTTATCGTCCCGTGCGGCCGAGCCGTGGCACGCTCAGCGCGCGCCAACTGGACAGTCACATATAGAAGTAAAGGAGGTCAGGTTGCCGGACGAGCCCGCGCCCATCGGCGGGAAGGTCGACAGCTATAGCTCTGTCCTGCCCTACTCCGATGTGGCTGGCGGGGAGACGTGGTGACCTCGATTCAGGCGCACCAGCGCGCGCTGCTGGCTGCCATTCGGGTGCCGATCGCCACCACCTTCCTCGACGGACGGATCGCCGGTTTGAATGCCGCGGCGGTTGCCCTGTTCGGGAGCCCCGAGCGTCTGCACGATCGCTCGATCGGCGAGATCCTGCCGTTCCTTCGTGATCGCGGCGAATCATGCGGCGAATCGCAAGGCCGTGCGGCCGATGCAAATGGGCGCATGATGGACCTCGAGGTGAGCTGGACTCGGGTGACAGAAGGGCGCGGGGCCGGCTATATCGTCTACGTGGTGCACGACATCTCGCGCCATGCGGAGGTCAGTCGCCTGCGCGAGCAGCTCTTGTACTCGGTGGCGCACGAGCTGCGCGGACCACTGATGATCCTCGAGAACTCGCTCGACATGCTGGGCGACGAGGAGCAGAAGCTCACGCCGGACGAATTTGCATCCGTCCTTGCCACGGCGCGAGGCACGACCGGTCGCATGCACACCTTGTTGGAAAATCTGCTGAGCGCCGGCAGTATCAAATCCGGACACTTCGTCGTTGCGCCTCGCGAAATCGAGCTACGCGCGATCATCAACGATGCCCTCGAGATCGTCTATCCAGCCATTCACCGTCAATCACAGCGCGTGGACATCGACATCGGTGGCGACGGCGGACAGGCGCCGTGGGTGATGGCCGACAGGCGCTATGCGCGTCAGGTGCTCACGAACCTGCTCGACAATGCCTCCAAGTACAGCCCGGACGGCTCCGTGATCCGCGTCGTCGCGATACGCGTAGGAAAGATGATGCGCATCTCTGTTGAGGACTCAGGCCCGGGCATTCGACACGAGCAACAGGCGGGTCTGTTCGAGCGTTTCTACAGAGTGCGCAGCAACACGGACGTGCCGGGAGTTGGTCTGGGACTGGCGATCGCGAAGGGCATAGTCGAGGCGCACGGCGGCAGCATCGGGATCGAGAGTGAGCCGGGAATGGGCACGCGTGTGTGGTTCTCCCTGCCGGCTGTTCAGCGCACCGGCGAGGCGCGAGATGAGCATTCTGCTGGTTGACGACGACCGCGAACTGGTCGAGCTGCTTGCGTTCGCACTTACACGGGCGGGGCTCGATCCCATTCGGGCTCACGACGCAAACTCGGCCTTGCGGGTGTTCGAGGAGCGACACCCGGACCTGGTCGTGCTCGACATCAACCTGGGCGGGTCGAGTGGCCTCGACGTATTGAAGGATCTACGCCGGATCTCTGAGCTGCCCGTCATCATGCTGACGGCGCTCGATTCGGAAGAGGACAAGGTGCGTGGACTGGACCTCGGGGCGGACGACTACCTGACCAAGCCGTTCAGTCATCGTGAGCTGATTGCGCGTATTCGGGCACAGCTGCGACGCAATTCCCAGGAGCAACTGCACGGCGCCACGTCGCGGCCGCCCGAGAACCAGCTCTCGGTGGGCGATATCACTCTGGATGTGGCCGAGCATTCAGTCACGAAGGCTGGCAAGCCGATCTCACTGCCCGTAATGCAATTTCGGCTGCTTCACTGCTTGATGAGCAACGCGGGGACGGTCGTCCCGACGGCCACGCTGTTGAAGCAGGTATGGGGCTACGATCCCGGAGTTTCGGACGTGGTTCGCGTGACCGTGCATCGGTTACGGCGGAAACTGCAAGACGATCCGGCGCGGCCCATGCTGCACACCATTCCTGGCGTGGGCGTGCTGCTGAAAGCCGAGCCGCCGTCAGAGTCGGACTGATTCGCGGCGGCCAATGCAACGGCCGCGCACGCGGGCGTTACCTGGGTTGAGCCTCAACCAGCTCAAGTTGTGAACTGGTTCACAGCTGAACAGAGAGCTACCTCACAGTCGATCTCGCAGAGTGGGCGTAGTGTGTGCGGCGTGTATATGGCGGGCCAAGCATCAACAGGGTCGCAACGTGGCGGTCGAGGCTGTAACGGGGTTGTAACCACAAATCTCGAACTGTACGGGACTGTCACGGCCGCTGTTACGGATGTTTACGCCGATGACACCTATAGTGGCTGAGCAATGAGCCACGGGCAGAAAGGAGGACCACACAGAGGATGGGAGTAACCCTGGCGGCCGGCACCGACATAAGGGACAGCGGCACTTCGGTTAGCGAGCCCCGCGCGATTCGAGTCACCGCCCTCAATCCGGCCCCGTACCCGGAGGCGAGTCCAGTACCACAGCACGAGTTGACCGTTCTGGCGACCGTCGCCCATGAACTACGTGGTCCACTCACTGCTCTGGCGACCTCGTCCGAGTTGCTGGCCGAAGACTGCGCTCGGCTCGAACCCGAGCAAATGAAAGGCATGTTGGCAGCCATGCATCGCCGCACGGTCTGGCTGCAAGGACTGGTGGAAAACCTGCTGTGCGCCGCGACCATCCGCGAGGGTCGCCTGCAGCTCCACTGCCAGTCGCTCAGCATCACCGACCTGCTCGACGACGTTCACGCCGTCGTCGGTCCACTGCTGTCACAGCGCGGACAGCGTCTGCGCATCCGACACCCGCTGGGCCTGCCCGAGGTGATGGTGGATAGCCGCCGTCTCGGCCAGGTGCTGGTGAATCTGATTCTGAATGCGAGCAAGTTCGGCGCGCCGAATACGTGCATCGATCTGACGATCTCGCGTCGACACGGCGGGATTCGAGTCGCCGTTGCCGATCGGGGCCCGGGCGTCTCCGCCGACCAGGCGGACCGCCTGTTTGAACCGTACTACCGCGCACCCGCCACGGCCGGGGCTGGCAAGGACGGCGTCGGCCTGGGGCTTTCGATCGTGAAGTCCATCGTCGAGGCTCACGGCGGCCGCGTAGGCGTCGAGAGCCGCAAGGGTGGTGGCGCCCGTTTCTGGTTCGTCGTGCCTACGACCGCACCCACGAAGCCCACCAAGTTGCATCTGAGCCTCGTTCCTTAAGCAGGCACAAGCACACGAGCACCACGAGGAGAAGAATTCTTAATGAAGGTACTGGTCGTAGACGACGACGTCGATCTGTTGGATCTGATGACCTACGCGCTGCGGCGCGAGGGGTACAGCGTTCTGGCAGCGGTGGACGGACAGCAGGCGCTGCAACGGTGGGAAAGCGAGAATCCGGACATCGTCTTGCTGGATGGCAATCTCCCCAAAATCGACGGCTTCGAGGTGTGTCGCCGGATCCGGCACGAGTCGAAGACGCCGATCATCATGCTGACGGCGCGCGACGAGGAGGAGGACATCCTGCGCGGGCTGCAGATCGGCGCGGACGACTACATGACCAAGCCGTTCAGTGCCAAGCAGCTCGCGGCACGCATGAAGGCAGTCATGCGGCGGTGCCAGACCGATCCGTTTCGACAGCCGGCGAGCGAGGTTCGCGTCGGCGATCTCGTCCTGGATTTGCAGTCACACGAGGTGACCAAAGCCGGCAAGCCAGTCCAGCTCACGCGGCTCGAGTTCCGCATTCTCTACATGCTGGCCCTGAACGAAGGCCGGATCATTCCTTACAGCCGCCTGATCGAGTACGCCTGGGGTTACTACGACGAGGGCAACTCGAACCTGTTGAAGACCCACATCTGCCATATCCGCAAGAAGCTCGGCCTGGCGCCGAACGGTCAGCGCGGGATCAAAGCGGTCCTCGGAGTCGGCTACAGCCTGTCGCGGGCATAATCCGTAACGGGGAGGCGCAACTGGGGCGGGCATTCGTGCCAGCCCCTTTTGTGCGCTCAGTTGACATACCCGATCAGGTCGACCACGAAATCGGTCAACGAGCGCGCGACATACACGCATGCCTGGCCGCCACTCCCGAGCGGCACGATGGTCCCGTTCGCTACGGCAACCGCGGTCTGGTCGAAATTGACCGTCGAGGTGGGCGGCAGCGGCTGCCCGGCAGGAAATACCGTCAGCCAGCCGAGTCCAGTGCTGAAGACACTCGCCACGTTGACGAGCGCCGCGCTGGCCGAGCCTGGCACTCCGGACTGACCGGCGAGCGTCAAACACGAGGTGGAGCCCGCGGCCGGCTTCGGTCCATTTCGGCTATCGAACACGCGCTGCGGCTCCGCCAGGACCTGCACGCCGCCGCTCATATCGACCAGGTAGCCGGCCACGTCGATGACCACA
>JAFAPL010000379.1 GCA_019247135.1 Chloroflexota bacterium
TATCCAGAACGAGCGGCCGTGAGTGGCGACGACGACATCGTCGCCCTTGACCACGAGGTCATGTACGGGACTGCGGGGAAGATTGAGCTGGAGAGTCTGCCAATGCCCGCCGGTGTCGAACGAGACGAAGACCCCCGTCTCGGTCGCTGCATAGAGCAGCTCGCGCCTCACCGCATCTTCGCGCACCGCGTGCACGAAAGAGCCCTCCGGGAGGCCTGCGTCGATTCTCGTCCAAGTCTTGCCGCCGTCGGACGTCTTGTAGACGTAGGGTTTGATGTCGTCGAGCTTGTGTCGATCGACCGCGACGTAGGCCGTGTTGGCATCGTAGCGCGAGGGCTCGATCATGCTCACCGTGCTCCAGGGTGGCGTGTCGCGCGGGCCGACATTCGCCCAGCTGTGGCCCCCGTTGCGGGTGAGCTGGATCAGTCCGTCATCCGTCCCGACCCAGATCATGTCCCGCGCCAACGGCGACTCCGCGATCGCGAAGATGGTGTCGTAGTACTCGACGCTGGTGATGTCCTTGGTGATCGGACCGCCGGAAGCCTGCTGCTTCGACTTGTCGTTGCGTGTCAGGTCCGGGCTGATGGCGCTCCAGCTGCCGCCGTCATTGGTCGTCCTGAAAAGCCGTTCCATGCCGTAATAGAGCGTGTCCGGGTCCGACGGCGATATGGCGAGCGGCGAGGTCCAGTTGAAGCGATGCTCGAGGTCGGCGGCAGCGTGGCCGGAGGCATCGACGGGCCACGCCGAGATCACCTGCGCCTGCATGGTGTGCTTGTCGAAGCGGTCGATCAGGTTCTCGGCCGTGCCGTAGACGATGTTTGCATCGCGCGGATCGGCGATCTGGAAACCGCTCTCGCCCCCCTCGGTGCTGTACCAGTCGCGCGCGACGATCGCGCCCTCATCGTCCATGCTCGCGATCGCGATGCTGGAGCGGTCCTGCTGGGCGCCGTACACGTAGTACGGAAAGCGGTTGTCGACCGAGACGTGGTAGAACTGCGCGGTCGGCTGATTCTCCTGCGTGGTCCAGCTGCTGCCGTTGTCGAAGGAAATCGAGGCTCCGCCGTCGCTGGTCTCGATCATCCGCGTGGGCTCGGTCGGGTCTATCCAGAGCCCGTGGTGATCGCCATGTCGGGCCGGCAGCAGATTGAAGGTGTGTCCGCCGTCGGTCGAGCGGAACAGGCCGGTGTTCTCGGCATAGACGGTGTCCGCGTTCCTCGGATCGGCGACGATGGTCGAAAAATACCACGCCCGCTGGCTCAGCCGTCCGTCATCGTTGACGCGCTGCCAGTGCACGCCACGGTCGTCGGAGCGGTACAGGCCGCCCTGCTCCGCTTCGATCATCGCGTAGACGCGCTTCGAATCGGCCTGGGACACCGCCACGTGTATGCGCCCGAGCACTCCGGCCGGCAGCCCGTTGCCGGACAGTCCCTTCCACGTCACGCCGCCGTCGCTGGAACGGTACAGCCCGCTCCCCGGGCCGCCGCTCGAGAAGTTCCACGGTAGCCGGCGCGCCTGCCAGAGCGCGGCATAGACGGTCCTCGAGTCGTTGGGATCGAAAGTGACGTCGATGGCCCCGGTCTGCTCGTCACGGTACAGCACACGGCTCCACGACTTGCCTCCATCGGTCGTGCGATAGACGCCGCGCTCGCGATTGGGCCCGAAGGCGTGGCCGAGGGCGGCGACCAGCACGATGTCGGCATTCTTCGGATCGACGATCAATGCGCCGATCTGGCGGGTGTCGTCGAGTCCGACGTGGCTCCAGCTGCGCCCCGCGTCAACCGATTTATAGACCCCATCGCCATAGGTGATGTCGCCGCGCGGAGCGGCTTCTCCGGTGCCGACGTAGATGACCTCGGGATTGGACGGCGCCACGGCGAGCGCGCCGACGGAGGAGATGCGCGTGCCGTCGGTGAGCGACGACCAGGTCGCTCCGCCGTTGGTCGTCTTCCACACTCCGCCAGCTACTGCTCCGAAGTAGAACGTCGTGGCGTTGCCGGGTATGCCGCTCGCAGTGAGCGCGCGACCGCCTCGGTACGGGCCGATGCAGCGCCACTGCAGCGCCTTGAAGAGGCTCGGATCGAGCGACATCGCCGCCGGCGCAGACGCCGAAGGCGGCGAACCCGCCTGCGCAGCGGCGCCGGCGAGCGTCGGGGCTGCCATGACGGCGAGCGCGATCCACGTGCACGCACCACGGAGCGCGGCGTCGCGTCCGTCAGCAAACTGCAAGCGCATGTGCATTCTCCGGCTTTTCAAGATTCATTCCTTCCGGCCATCCAGGACGGCAGCGTGCGGCCACGCCCCGCTCTGTTTGCACGCCGTCAGGCAGGCGTTGCCTCCGCGGCGCGCAGGATGGCCTCGAGGGCGCGCTCGACATCGGCGCCGGTGGTAGCCCACGAGGAAATGCTGATGCGCATTGCGGTTTGTCCCTGCCAGACGGTGCCGCCACACCAGCAGGTGCCGTCGCGCTGGATGCGCTCGATGACGGCTCGGGTACGCTCGGCGCTGCCGAACGATACCAGCACCTGATTCAGGACCACCTCGTTCAATACCCGGTGGCCTGCGTGCGTAAGGCCTTCCGCGAGACCTTGCGCGAAGCGGCAGGTTCGCTCGATGAGATCAACGAGCCCGGAGCGACCGAGCTGGCGGAGCGCGGCCCATATTTCGACGCCGCGAGCCCGTCGTGAGAAGTCAGGCGTGTACTGGTAAGGAACGCGATCGCCGCTCTGCACGAGATAAGCCGCCTCGACCGACATCGC
>JAFAPL010000387.1 GCA_019247135.1 Chloroflexota bacterium
GTCCGCGGCGCCGGGAAGCGGCCCGTCGTTGCGGCGACGCCGGCCGAGGCGCTGGCGACACTCGAGCGTGAGGCGGTCGCGTCGCTCGCGATCATCGAGCTGCGTTTGCCCACCGCGAGCGCTGGGCTGCGACTGGTCCGCAGAGTAAGGCAACGAATGCCCGAGCTCCCGCTCGCCGTGCTCAACCCGACCGGGGCACAACGCAGCCGCCTCGAACGTACCGTCGCACCCCCGTTGCTGTTCGTCGGTGATTCACTTGTTGATCAGCTTTCCCAGGTGCTCCGCGCCGACCTTGCGCAGACAGAATCCAGTCCGCCAACCGCCGAGACGATGCTGCACCGGCTGGAGCTACTGCTGGAGCGATACGTGCCGCTGCAACTGGCGGGCGAACGCGCCGCCGCGCGATCGCTGATGCTGCAGGAAGGGCTCGCGGCCGGACTGAGCGTCGCGAACCTGTACCGATCCGTCCTCGAACCCGCCCAGTATCGGGTCGGAGACCTGTGGGGCGCCGACCAGATCAGCGTTGCGCGGGAGCATCTCGCCAGCTCAGTGACCGAGGCCGTCATGGTCGACCTCGCCGCCTCGGCAGCGCGCGAACCAGATACCGGAATGCGCGTCGTGGTGGCCTGCGTCCAGGGCGAACTGCACGACATCGGCGCACGCATGGTGGCCGATTTGCTCGAGCTCGACGGGTTCACGGTGCGGTTCCTGGGTGCCGACGTGCCGACCGACAGTCTCGTGACCATCGTCGCCGAGGAGCTGGCGACTGTGCTGGTCGTGTCCGCGGCCATGGCGGAGCGGCTTGTCGAGCTTCGGGTCGCGGTTGCCCGGCTGCGTCAGGCTTACGGTCGTGGTCTGCGGATCTTCGTCGGTGGGCAGGTCATGCAATGGGCCGCTGACGCGGTGCGTGCGCTGGAGGTGGACCTGGCGGCCGGTGACGCGCTGGAGACGCTGACGGCGGCCAGGCGGCTATTGACTCATGAGCCGGCGTGACGCGTTTGTTTCGTACATCGGGGCACCGCGGTTCGTGTGCAGCTCAACCAGCCCGGTATTCTGACGGCGCCCCCTACCCGCATCAGGGCACCCGCAACTCTCGCGATTAGCCGTTCCGGGAGGGCGGAATGCACTCGGGTCTAGAGCTGGCAACCCAGGCCGGATCGGTCGGCGACTATGACGCGCCCGAACTCGACCTGTATGAGCTCAACCAGCCGGTGTTGTTGTGCCTCCTGGGGCAGATTCGTCTGATCGCCAATGGCCGGCAGGTATCGCTCAGAAGCGGCGGCAAGATGGTGGCCCTGCTGGTGCAGCTTGGTCTGGCCTCCCGGCATGGGGTGCGTCGTGAGGTACTGCTGAACGCGATCTGGCCCGAAAGCGAGCCATCCCTGGCGGGGCACGCGCTCAATACCCTGGTGCACAGGCTGCGGGATCTCGTGGCTGCCGCTCTGCGTGATGCGCCGCCCGTGATTCAAAGCTCGGGTTACTACCGGCTGAACGACGAGGCCGGCGTGTGCGTCGATGTAACTCGATTCAAATCGCTGGTAGCTCTGGGAGACCAGCTACGCGCGACGGGTGACGCTACTGCTGCCGCGCGGCTCTACCAACGCGCGGTCGCGCTGTATCAAGGCAACCTGACAGTGCCCCACGATGCCGGCGCGCAGTCAATTCTGGAACGGGCCACCTTGCATGCGACATATCTCGAGTGCCTCATGCGCGTTTCCGATTCGCTGTTCGCGCGAGGCGACGTCACGACCTGTGCGGCACATGCACTTCAACTGCTTTCCAATGATCCCTGTCGGGAAGATGCACACCGACTGGTGCTGCGCTGCTATGTCCGTCGCGGTGAACGGGCGCAAGCTCTACGGCACTATCGAGTGGTGTAGGAAATACTGCGCCAGGAGTTCGACGCCGAGCCGGAACCGGCAACAACCGCCTTGTTCAACGAGATTCGGCTCGACCCGGGCGCGGTCTGAGACGCCTCGCCTGTGTAAGGTCAACCTGATCGTACCGTACTGCGGCCGTTCGTTATCGCAACGTGAGCCATCCGTAACAGCGATGTCATAGTCGCGTGCCATCATGCGTTCTCGTTGGTCCTGGGCCGCGTCAACATGCCGGTGGAAAAGCTCAGCGATAAGCAATACGTCGTGCTATTGCTGCGCTTGCTCGTTGATGCAGATGGGGAGATCGTCTCGGGCGAGGCGGGCGGACCCGAAGAGCACAGTACCGAAATCGAGCGATGGGTTCGTTTCCGCGGATCCGATGGTCTGCTAGGCGCCGTCCACGAATGGCTGGCGGCGCGTGCGGGGCCAGCGTGAGGAATTCCTTCAGCCTCCGTGATCGCGCGAGTATGTGGCAACCGCCTTGACTCCGGGACGCGACTCGCCGCGTGGCGAAGTCTGCAGCCTGGATGATCGCCATCTATTTCAAATTCGAGAAGGGGACAGACATCACGCTCATGGGACCCTGGCGCGACGAACATCTACCTCGACCGCGACATCATCAACGTGGACCCGTCGTTCGGTAACCTCACCTACGGCAACACGAACATCAAACGCATCTATCACAACCCAGAGGCGATCTGGCATGAGGGCCCGGCGTGGTCAGCTCAGGGCCGGTTTCTCGTCTGGAGTGACGTAGCGCGGAACATCCAGTGGCGCTGGATCCTCGACGACGGGCGCGTCACGGAGTACCGCAACCCGTCCAACAACAGCAACGGCAACACGTTCGATTTTCAGGGCCGTCAGATTACGTGCGAGCACCTGTTGCGCCGCGTAATCCGCTGGGAACACGACGGCACCGTGACTGTGATCGCGGATTCGTACAACGGGCAACGCCTGAATTCGCCGAATGACGTCGTTCCACATCCGGATGGCAGCATCTGGTTCACCGATCCACCATATGGCGGTCAGGAGCCAGAGGGCCAGGTTTACAAGCCCGGCGGTCCGTCGAACGAGAATGGTCACATCAACCCACGTATCGGCGGTGAGGATTACGCTCCTTACCCACTAACGTGTATCGAGCTGATCCAAGTGGCAAGCTCGACGTGGCCGTTAGCCAGGATCAGCTGCGAGATCCAAACGGGCTGGCTTTCTCGCCCGACTACAAGAAGCTCTACGTCATCAGCACCGGCCAAGGTCCGGGCGACCAGGTCGGTGGGGACGGCAACGTCTACGTCTTCGACGTCAGCGGTGATAACAAGACCAGCAACATGCGGTTGTCCACCGATGTCACGGTGGATGGCATCAAGTGCGGTCCCGATGGTATCCGCGCTGACGTGGACGGCAATATGTGGATCTCCAGCAATGCGGGTCCGCAGGGTCTGGGCTACAACGGCGTCACGGTGTGGAGTCCGCAGGGTCGGTTGCTCGGGCGCATTCGCGTACCGGAGGTCACAGCCAACCTTGCTTTCGGTGGTCTGAAGCGCAATTACCTGTTTATGGCTGCAAGCACGTCGATCTACTCACTACTATTGACGACGCAAGGAGCTGCTCCGGGCTGATTTTCGGATTGTGGACGCTTGATGGCCCGAAGCACAATCTGATGAACTGAACCGTTCTCCGCGGCGTTTCACCATCTCGACGCGCCGGCGTGCTGTGTAGATTGTCGTAGCTGTATTGCTGCTCTCAACCGGACGCTACTGCGCGAGTGGTTGCGACGGATCCCGGAAAGGTCGCACCTCCATCGGGATATCAGTTCTATCTCGCGGCTATCAGCGTGACAAATACGTCCATGGTCGGGCGCATGTTCCCCGCGCGCATGCGCCTGCGCGCTGTCGGGCCCGCGTCGGTGCCATATTTTGCGATTGAAAACGCGTGCGGAGTGATTCCCAACGCTTTTTTCGGAAAGCGCCATTGCGCCAGGCGCGACGCAGATGGGCAACCTGTGCTGGACCGTCCAATCCCGCGACGCGGCGGCGCTCGTCATGTACGACGTACCACAATCCACCGACGCGAACGCGGATACCACACGCATCTATTTCGCCTTGCACTTCTGACACGCACGTCAGGCGCCCTGCTCATCGAGCAGTCGCTCGTGGTGGAGCTCGTCCACGACCACCGCCAGCGCCGCCGCCAGCGGAACGGCGAACAGCGCACCAGCCAGCCCCAGCAGCTCATAGCCGACCAGGACCGACACCAGCACGACCATTTCATTGAGCTTCACCACGTGCCCCATGACGCGCGGGATGAACACGTTGTTCTCGAGCTGACTCCAGACCAGCGCGAAGATGGTGGCGATGACACCGGTGGTCGGGCCCGCCACGAATCCGAGCAGGATCGTCGGCGCGGCGGACAGGAATGGTCCGATGCCGGGAATCACCACGCACACGGCCCAGATCAGCGCCATTAGCGACGCGCCTGGGACACCGATCAACGCCAGCGCCACACCCGCGCCGATGCCAACGATCACACACACGATCAGCTGCCCGAGGATCCACTGCCCCAGCCGCGACGAAATATTGGCGAGGATCCGGCGCGCACGCTCACGGCGCGTAACCGGCAGAAACACCAGCAGGTAGTCGCGCATGGAGCGCCCGTCGACGGTCAGGTACAGGGCAATGAACAGCACGAAGATGACGTTGAGCACTCCGCCAAACAGCGCCACCATGAGACCCGCGAGATTCAGCACCTGACTGGTCGCGTTCAACAGCCACTGGGCCAGCGCGCTGGTGCCGCCCAGCTCATCCCACGGGTCGATTTGCTGCAGGACCGACCAGCGATTGACGGCATACATGTGCCATTCGTTCAGCTTCGCCGCGAACTCGGGCGCCCGCTGGGCGAGGAGCGTGGCCTGGTCGAGCATCAGGCGCAGCAGGATGGAGCTGATCACCAGGAGGACGAGACCAAGGGCAACCCAGATCACAAGCACAACCAGCGCCGGCGGCGGACGCCATTGCCGGGCAACCGAGCGGCGTGGCCCAGTGAGGGCGTTGACCATCGGCGCCATGCCGGCGGCGATAATCGCGGCGGCGAATACCTGCAACAGGACCCACTTCAACTGCAGGCCCAGCAGCACCAGCGCGAGCAAGGCGACGACGAAGAGGCTGCCGCGATACAGCGCCCGCGTCAGGACCATCTCGTTCATGGTGTCCAGTACAGACTATCGCCGCGGCGGCCCCACCGGTGTCCCAGTCCAGGTGGACAGTGCCGCTGCGCTCGGCGGCTCAGCGCGGCATCGGAGAATCCCAGGTCCACACGTGACACAATTGGGCCCCACAAGAGCTGCCAATGGGAGCTGCACCGGCGTCCGACATCCTCATCTTCGCCGTCGTCCTCGCGCTCCGGCTGTTGGTGCCACTGGCGATACCGCGATATCCGCTACCGGGCATCCTCACAGCCTTCCTCCTGGACGCCGTCGACAACGGGATCTTTCAACGCTTCACCAATCTCAACCTCGACTTCTATCAGAGCTATGACAAGGCCCTCGACAACTACTACCTCACGATCGCCTATATCTCCACGCTGCGAAACTGGACGAACCGGTACGGATTCAAGGTCAGCCGCTTCCTGTTCTACTACCGCCTCGTCGGCGCGGTCGTGTTCGAACTATCAGGCGTCCAGCAGATCCTGCTGCTTTTCCCCAACACCTTCGAGTACTTCTTCGACTTCTACGAACTGGTCCGGCTGCGGTCGCGCTCGTGGCGCTGGCCATTGGCCTCGTGGTCGGGTCGGTGGGTGCTGACGCATCGGCTGCCGCTTGGAAAAGGAGTGCTGAGCGCTTCAGGTCTCAAACACTCCGGCAATGACACGAGCTCAACTAGCTAACTGAGCCCACGCTGACGTCGTGGTTGCTTGGAGCATACGAGTTGAAAATCGGATACATCAGCCCCAGGAGACTCCCGTAAAGCGCCCATAAGAGTGCTTCGGCCATCGCGGCGCTCAACCACCGCCACGGCGAATCGGCACCCGAAGAGACCACCACTGGCAGCACCGAGAGCAGCGACATCCCCAGGGGAAAGACGGCAAAGAGCAGGCCTTGCTGCCAGTCGCGCAAGCGCGCCGCGTAGCGGTCCTCGAATCCACTGTACAGCACGCCCCAGGCAATCCCGAGCGCCGTCACCACCACGATCAACGTCAGCACGTACAGCAACTCGGCTGGAAAGCGCGACACCAGCGCGATGACCGTGCCGGACGGAGTCAGCAGTCGCCCGGCGATCGGTCCCGCAAGATAGATGAGTGCATTGATGATCGTCGTCGCGCCGCCGACCGCAAGGACGCCGGCCAGCGCCCCGGCGCGCAGGCGGCGGCGGGGGCTGGAGCGTGGCCGCGCCGGCCGCGGAACAATGGCTTTGCGGGCGCGCACCAGCCAGACGAGCAGCGCTGCGATAGCGATCACGCGGACCAGGAGTCCGACTGGAAGCACAATTTGCTCGAGCGTGTCGACCACCGCCGGGCCGAACACGAAGCCCAACGCGAGCCACGCGCCGGTATAGATCACGGCCGCCAGGGTGACCGCCGGCCAGAATTTGCGGAACGGGAAACCCAGGACGGCGCAGACGACGACGATGGCCAGACCCAGGCCAGGAACGAGCCGCGCGACGAAGATGGCCGGTTGGCCCCGCTCGTCGAGTTCAGCCTCGGCGCGCTGGAGCAGCTGCTCAGTCAAGCCGATGAAACGGCCGTAGCGGAGGAGGTCGCCAGGGCTGATCCAGCGCACCACCGCGAAGAGCAGGCTGACGCCGAAGGAGCTTGCGAGTGTGAGCGTCAGCCATGCGAGCCAGAGCGAAATCGTACCTTCGCGGGCCTGCGCACCAAGCAGCACCGCTAACAGCCCAATCGGTACGGGCAGCGGCACACCGGCTGATTTGACGAACTGGATGGCGGCGACGCTCAGCAGGCCGCGGCTGGCGGTGAAGGTGACCAGCCCTGACCAGACTTCTTCCAGCTCATCCATTGGTCATCGCCGCATCGCCGTTAAGACTAAGACCGCGCAGCGGACGCGGCCACCGGCGGGGGCTTGGCCGTCCCGGCACGCGGCCTGCGGTTCGCCTCGAGGGTCGATGGACGATAGCGAGGGCACCGAACTGGATGAGCGGTCGCTGGCCAAGACGACGGGCGCTTCTGGTCATCAATAGCAAGTCGGGGCCAAAGCGGGACAGTCTTCTTCTGATCCACGAGCTGGTTGATGTGCTCGGGGACTTCCAGATACACGTGGACGTCCACGTAAAGCTTCGCAAAAAGCAGGCCCGCGAAGCGATACACGCCGCCGCTACGTCCGGCAATTATGACCTCGTGATCGCCGCCGGCGGGGACGGTACGGTCGAGGCGGTTGCGCGCGGACTACTGGACACCCGCGTCCCGCTCGGCATCATTCCGCTCGGAACCTTCAATAACGTGGCAACCTCGCTGCGCATTCCAACGGATCTTCGAAAAGCATGCAGGCTGATCGCGACTGGCGCGACGCATCCAGTCGACGTGGGCTTCGCTCGCACCGCCGATCACAAGAAGGAGCGTCCCTTTCTCGAGATCAGTGCGGTCGGCCTTGGGGCCATTGCGGGCAAGATTGGCCAGGATATTCAGAAAGGCCGTTGGGCGCCCGCCCTGGCGGAGGTGCCGACCGCGGTCGAGATGGCGTCGGTTCCGATGCGCGTCCGGCTCGACGATGGCGAAGCGATGTCGGTGCGTTCTTTGCTGGTCACCGTCTCCGTGTCTCCGCGCTCTGGCGCAGGTTTTCAGCTTGCGCCGAGAGCACGCATGGACGACGGCCTTTTCGATATCGCCATCTTCGAAGGCTCGGACACGCGCGCCGTCCTGGCTGACGTGGCGTCGACCGCGTTCGGGCCGTTGCCACTGTCCGCGCCCGCGAACGTCCGGCATCTGCGTGCGGCCGAGCTCGACATCTGGACGGCGGAACCGCTGCCGGTGTCGGTTGGACCGAAGCTCATTGGCCAGACACCTGCCAGGTTTCGCATGCACCACGGAGCTCTGACCGTCATCAGCGAGCCGGGAGCGACAGCGGCGAACGGCAGCGCTGCGCGTGCATTCCACACGTTACTGTCGGTGTTGGGGAACCAGGTCGTCCCGCATTTGGGCTTCGGAAAGCGCGTTCCGCTCATACCCGTACTGGGCGGGCTGGTCTTCGGCTGGATATCACAGCCAATCGTCGCCCGAGCACTGCGTCGACTGCGCAGGTAGTCTCTCGTCGACGCGGAGCACGCACTGAACTCGAGAGGAGCATGACCAGCCCGGCATGGCCAGGATCAAGATTGACCCGGATCGCAAGCTCGGTCGTATAGATCGGCGCATTTTCGGCAGTTTCATCGAGCATCTCGGCCGCTGCATCTATGGCGGCATCGTCGACGACGGCTCGCCTCTGGCCGACCACCACGGCTTTCGGACGGACGTGCTGGAGGTCGCACGAGCCCTGCGCATTCCGATTCTCCGGTGGCCGGGCGGCAACTTCGTGAGCGGCTATCACTGGACGGACGGCGTGGGTCCCCGCAACAAGCGCCCGCGACGGATGGAGCTTGCCTGGCGCGGCGAGGAACCCAACACGTTCGGCACCGACGAGTTCATCGACTACTGCCGCGCACTCGGCACCGAGCCGTACCTGTGCGTCAACATGGGCTCCGGCACCATGGATGAGGCCCAGGCCTGGGTCGAGTACTGCAACGGGACCGGCAACACACACTGGGCCAACCTTCGCCGCGCCAACGGCCACGAGGCGCCCTACAAGGTGCGCTACTGGGGCCTCGGCAACGAGATGTACGGCGCGTGGCAGATCGGCGCCAGCACGGCTGAGGACTACGTCAAGAAAGCGCGGGCGTTTGCCGCGATCATGAAGTGGACGGACCCCGAAATCGACCTCGTGAGCTGCGGTCAATCCGGCTGGACAGACTGGGACAAGACCGTCATCGACGGGCTTGCGCCGTACATTCGCTACCACAGCGTGCACCTGTACACCGGCAGCGGTGATTACTGGCGCAATGTGCTGATGCCGCACCAGGCCGACCGTGCGTTGCGCGTGTGTGAGACGCTGATCCAGCGCGCTCGCTACGCGCTGAGCATCGCCCACCCGATCGGCATCGCGTTCGACGAGTGGAACGTCTGGTACCGCGCCCGCACGCCGGAGCTGCGCCAGGCAGGCATCGAGGAGCAGTACGACCTGTCAGATGCGCTGGCCGTCGCCACCTTCCTCAACATCTTCATCCGCCACTGTCAGTCCGTGGAGATCGCCAACTTTGCCCAGATGGTGAATGCTATCGCGCCGATATTCACGAATAAGGAGGGGCTGTTCCTCCAGACGGTGTACCACCCCCTCCGGCTGTACGCGGAGCACGCGCAGGAGGTCGCGCTCGACGTATTTGTGGACGCGCCGACGTTCGACCTTACCCCCGAGCACGATGCGCACGAGGCTACGCCGACCGACCGGGCCTGGAAGGTGGCCGACCTGGGGCCATTCCAACTCCTGGATGTCACCGCCACGTGTGACGGCAGCGGTCGTGAGCTATGTGTGGCCGTCATCAATCGCTCGCCAGACCAGGACCTGACCGCGTGCATCCAGATGGATGGCTACGCGTTATCCGCTGAGGTCGTGGCGTACGAGGTCAACGGCCCGGACCCGCGCGCCCGGAACTCGTTCGACCAGCCGAAGACGGTTGACGTGCAGACGCATCGGCTCCAGGTTGGTTCGGGCGCGGTCGACTACACCTTTCCAGCCCACTCCGTCACGTTGCTGCGCGGCCAAATTGCTCGTTAGTGCCCGTCGCGGTGCAGGACGACCACCGGAATTTGGCGTGACGTTTTCTGCTGGTACTCGGCGAAGCCAGGCATCACTTTGGCCTGGGCGTCGTAGAGTCGGTTGCGCTCCTCGCCCTCGGCCACCCGAGCCTGGGCCGAAAACCGCTCCGTGCCGACTTCGACGGTCACACGCGGGTGCGCGACCACGTTGCGATACCAATCAGGGTGCGAAGGTGCCCCGCCTTTCGAGGCGATGATCACGTAGTCGTCGCCATCGCGCGTATACGCCAACGGGTTCACACGTGTCTTTCCGCTGCGCGCTCCAGTCGTCGTCAAGAGCAGAATCGGGGCGCCCTTGAACATGCCCTCTTTGATGTCGCCGCCATTGGCACGGAAGTGCTCGATCAGGTTGTTGTTGAATGCGTGCGGATCGAAGTCTTGCTCGCTCATTGGCCGGTACAACTCGGCCGGCAGCTCTCGTATTCCTTGGGGGCCCACGGCGGCCTCCATCGCCTGACTCAGCGCCACAGTCATCGCGTGTCATTCTGCCCGTCGCGATACGCGGACGGCGTGAAGCCGAGCACCTGGCGGAAGTCCCGCGTCAGGTGAGCATGGTCCGAGTAGCCGACATCCAGCGCGAGTCTCGCGAGGTCGATGGTCGGATCGCGGCGCAAGCGGTCGGCCGCGTCCTGCAGACGGCGCCGACGGATCAACGCGGCAGGCGTGAAGCCGATGTAGCCCAGCGCGACGCGCTGCAGGGTGCGAGTGGACGTCCCGAGTTCGCGCGCGACCTCGGCCACGAAGCGTGGCGGCTCGGCGTCGCGCCGCTCAGTTGTGTCCGACGGCATCGCATCAAGCAACTCCAGTAGTGCGTTCGCCAGCCGACCGTCGCGGTTGGCTGCTCCGCTCGCCCGCAACCGCACGCGTAGCCACCCGGCGACCGCCCCGACGGCAGCTTCGGTCCGACAGGACCCGCCGCCTGCCATGCTGGAGAGCACATTCGACATGAGCTCTGGCGCGTCGAGGGCTACCCAGGAGTCCACCAGGTCTCGGAGGATGGTGACCACCGGACGAGCCGCGCCGAGCATGGCCGGCACAGCGGTCGGCCTCAGCAATACGCCGATGGCCCAGCCGCGGCCCGAGAGAACGCGGTACGAGACAGCGGTGCGCGGGCCATGCAGCGTCACATCGCCTTCAGGCGCACCCGGCTGAAGCACGAGATTGAGCAGCGGATAGGACAAGACCATCTGCCGCGAGCTGCGACCGGCGGGCAGGTCCCACTCGGGCACCCAGAAGTGCACGACCGTGTCGACCAGGTCGGGCGGCGGCGCCAGCCGGCTGACCCGCGCGTCGGTGCCGGGATTCAGGTGTCCTCGGGACCGCGCTTCGGGCGCCATACGCGTCCCATCATAGAAATCTGTCGCATTCGTTCAAGCCGCGACGGCGCCACAGCTGCGATCGTCCACCGTATGAGCCAAAACACGACCCAACGAGCAGCTCCGGCTCACGGGGCGTACACCGACGATGGGACGCCTCGCAACGCGACCTCATTGACGCCATTCATGGTCGTCCGCGACGCCGCGCGTGCGATCGAGTTCTATCAATTCGTGTTCGGCGCCCGACTCGTCGACCGCACCGACATGCCGGGCCCGAACGGCACCCAGCTTGTGGGCCACGCGGTGCTGGACATGGGCCACGGGCTACTGCAACTGGGCGACGCCATGCCGGCCTACCACCTGGTGCTGCCGCCCGAAGGTGACGACGTTTGCTTCTCGCTCGGGTACTACTGCCCCGACGTCGATGCCGTCGTAGAAAAAGCCGTCGCGGCAGGTGCGCTGGTGCGCGAGCCTGCGACCACCTTCGTCTCGGGTGACCGCTTCGCGAGCATCCGCGACCCGTTCGGCATCCGCTGGACGATCATGACGCGCGTCGAAGACATTTCGCCGGAAGAAAGCGGCCGCCGAGTGGCTGAATACTTCGCCTCCGTCAGCCCGTCGCGTTGACGCCGGCACGAGACGGCGATCCGCACAAACCAGCAGCGATGGAGGCCGTGCAGCGCGCCCACGAGGTGATCGATGGGCGCTCGACCACGGTGCGAACTTCATCGACACCGCACCCGAGCAGCTTGCCGCCTCGCCCCTAGTGAACCGCCGCTGACTCGCGAGCTTCCTCCAGGTTCAACCACGCGACCTCTTCAGCAGTGAGCTCGACCTCCAGCGCGCCAAGGCTATTGTCCAGTTCGGCCACGGTCGCGGGACCAATCAGCGCATATACATCGAGGGGCTGGTGGAGCACCCAGGCAAGAGTGATCTGTTGCAGGCTGAATCCCTTGCGGCGAGCCAGATCGTCGGCCCGACGATAACGTTCCCAGTTCGCATTGGAAAAATACGTGCGGATCACGTTTTCCTGGTCGGGCGTCTGGCCCACTATGTTCGGCACGTACCGGCCGCTGAAGAAGCCGCGCGCTTGCGACGACCAGGCGAAGACCGGCATCTGCGTTTGGCGGTACCAGTTCAGTGCCTCCGCATCACCGGCGAGACTGACGCATCCCACCCACATAGGCTCGTTGGGCACCGCCAACGCCAGGTTCGGGCTGCTGACGGAAAATGGCTGCAATCCATGCGCATCCGCGTAGGCGTTTGCCTTGGCGATGCGCTGGTGGGTCCAGCTCGAGCCACCGAAGATTCCGATCCGACCCGCCTCAGCTTCCTCGTTGAGCGCTTCGACGATCGGCCCGACCGCCACGTCCGGATCGTCCTTGTGCAGAAAATAGATGTCGATGCGATCCAGCTGCATCGCTTCCAGGCTGGCCTGGACGTCCTCGCGGATCGCCGCGGGGTTGACGCGCCGCTCGAACGTGAGCCGATCATGGTGGGCACCTTTGCCAATGACAACCAGCTCGTCACGGCAGCGGCGACTCTGTAGCCATGTACCGAATGCCGGCTCGCTGCTGCCCAGCGCATACACCCGCGCCGTATCGACGGCGGTCCCTCCCGCTTCTACGAAGCGGTCAAGCAGGTCATCGGTGAGCTGTTGCCTCTCGGTCGAAAACACCATGCTGCCGAGCACCAGACGGGAAATGCGACGACGAACGTTGGGAATGTCTCCGTACTGCATGTGCCTCACTTCATTCAGTTCGCGGCGAGAAGGTTCTGCGCAACGTATGGAATCATCGTGCGCTGCTCCCGCGCTCCAGCTCAACCACGATGTATTCACCATCAGTCGCCACCGGATAGGTCTCCGCCATGTATGGGCCCTTGACACGAGTGTCTGCCTGGAGCGCGCCGCCGGACTCGACGTGGACGTCGTACGCGCGAACTCGCAACCGTCGCGGATCGCACCAGGATTGACCGGTGCGCATGTCAAACTCCCAACCGTGCCAGCCGCAGGTCAGAATCTCGCCCTGCCGACGATACACGAACTCGCCCGGCACCGGGGACTCCAACAAGCCCCACTGCAGCCCTTCGCACAGGGGGCCGCCCTGGTGAGGGCACCGGTTGCGCAGCGCGAACAACTCGCCCCGCACATTGAAAATGCCGATCGAAATTCCCGCGACATCGACGATCTTGCGCGTGCCGGGCGGCAACTCATCCAGTCGCGCAACGACATGCTTCACCGGCGTCGATCAAGCCAGGTTGTACAACCTGGCCGCATTCTCAAAATACAGCTTTCGCTGTAGGTCTGCCGGCAGTTTGACCGGCAACGCCTCGTCCGGATCGTCGGCATCCCAGTGCGGATAGTCAGTCGCGAACACGAGACGGTCGATCGACGGCCCGAAGTGTTCGAGTAACTGCAGGAAATAGCGAGGTCGATTTGGCTCCTCCATCGGCTGCGTACTGAGATACACATGCTCGTGGATGTAGTCAGAAGGCAAACGCGTCAGGTGCGGCACCTCGAGCTTGAGCAGATGCCAGCTCGTATCCAGCCGCCAACACAGCGAGGGCAGCCAGCCGAATCCATTCTCAACCGAGACGAGCCGGAGTCCGGGAAAGTGTTCGAAGACCCCTTCCACGACCAGGCTGATGATGTTGGCCTGCATCGCTTGCGCCGGGCCGACGTGGTCGTCCAGGTAGTATGACGGCCAGCCTGTGCCGGTGATGGGTTGCCCGTGCGACCCGAACGCGTGCGACATTATTGCGAGCCCATACTCCTCACAGGCTTCATAGATCGGCCAGTACTTGCGACGGCCCATCGGCTCCTGCGGTCTACCTGGGAACTGGACCTGGACGAATCGGCGGTCGCCTGCGACGCGCCGAATCTCCGCCGCCGCGTGTGGCGGATCCTCAACTGCTACCTGGATGGAAGCGCGGAAGCGGGGATCGAAGTCGAGCCATTCCGCGGTTTGCCAGTCATTTACTGCGCTGGCCCAGGCAGCGGCGAGATCCAGATTCCCAAGTCCGCCGACCCCACTCAGCGGCCCGAGGATCGCGTATGCGACGCGCTCCGGGTCGAGAAATGTCTCGCGCACGAACGCCGGCTCGGAAGCAGCGCGGCGTCCGGAGGGCGGCCAGGTGCCCGCCTTGTCATCCAGAAAGCGCGGATATGTCCCACCCGCGCGCCCGCGCAGTCCGAAGACTTCGATGTGCTCGATCCACCGCTTTGGCAGATACGGGTACAGATCTTTGGGGGAATCCCATTGCGGATGGAAATCGCAATCGATGAATGCAGGTCGTGTTGGCGTCCGAAGTTCTCGTTGGGTTTCGACAGCAACCATGGTGTTCTCTCTAGATGTGGTACCAGGCGCGTGCATTGTCGGCGGCAATTTTGGCCGCGCGATCAGGCGTGAGCGTACCGAGTAATTCGCGCGGATCGGCATGATGCACGTGTGGATAGTCGCTCGCATACAGCAGCAGTTCGTCGGAATCGAGCTGGTCCATCACCTCGTGAAGCTGTTGGATCTTGCCAGGCGCATCGATCGGCTGAATGGTCAACCTGATGTGCTCGCGGATGTATTCGGATGGCGGACGCTTGACCCATGGCACGATCATGCGCAGGTTGCGCCATTCCTTGTCGATGCGCCACATATGCGCGGGAAGCCACGTCCAACCGCCTTCGATAAGCGTCACGCGCATGCTCGGCCACGTGTCGAAAACACCCTCGCTGATCAGGCTCGTGACTTGCGAAGCGAACACGTGCGCCATGCCGGCATACTCTTCCAGGTAGTACGTCGGCCAGCCGGAAGGCGTGGGTGGATTGCCGGGTGCACCGCCGAAATGGATCCCGGCGACCAGGTTGTGACGCGCGATGGCGTCCCACATAGGCCGGAACAGGCGCGAGCCGTACGGATGCTGCGCGCGCACCGGTAGGTACACCTGGACGAAGCCCGGGTGATCCCCAACGCGGTCAATCTCGCGCGCGGCCAGTTCGGGCAACTGACTGGGCACCACCAGCGAAGCTCGCAAACGCGAGTCTTTCTCCAGCCACTCCGTAACCAGCCAGTCGTTCACCGCGCTGGCGAGCGCCGCAGCCGCGTCAGGATGATGCACACTCTCGATCGCATACGCACAATTGAGAATCGCCAGCTCCGTGTTCGGCTCCTCGAGCACCTGCTGTCGCACGTAGTCCAGATCGGATCCGGCCGGCCCGACCGGCGGACGTGAGCCGGGCCGTTCGGCTACCGGCGACCTGGGCGGATAGACGCGGTCGACCTCCGCGGGACCTTTGAAGCGTGACAGTTTGATGTGCTCGACCCAGTGCTCGGCCAGGTAGGGAAAGAGCGCTTCAACTTTGGGGATCTCGACGTGAACGTCCGCGTCGATCAGCCGCCAATCGTTGCTCATGCCATTTACGCCTGTAGG
>JAFAPL010000506.1 GCA_019247135.1 Chloroflexota bacterium
AACGTGCCGCACAGATAGCACTTCAAATCAGCGAGAACAAACGTGCGGATAACTGGTTCCATCGGGGCAACTCTCCAACTTCCAAGCCGGCCTGGTTCAAGTGTGCCCGTGAGTCATTAAGGCGGCCACAACACCGGGATAGAAATGTGTTAGTGGCCGGAATCAAACGACGTTGTATTCACGGAGCCCACCGCGGTCGTTCGCAAACCGCGCGGGATCCAACGGCTTGATGTCGATGGTGCTCGATTGGCCGTCGAGGATCACTTCGGCGAGCAGTTTCCCAGCGATCGGGCCGTGCATGAAGCCGTGGCCCGAGAAGCCCGTCAGCAGATAGGCGTTGTCCATGCTGGGCAGGCGGCCGATCAGCGGGTGCGCGTCCGGTGTCATCTCGTACAGCCCGGCCCAGTGGCTGGTCAGGCCGGCCTGTTCCAACAGCGGCAACCGCCGAACCGCGGCCTCGAGATGCACCTGCTCCCATGCCAGATCGACCGACTCGTCGAACCCGGGTGGCTCCGCGTGATTCGCCATGCCCGTGAGAACGCCTGGCCCTTCACGATGAAAATACAGACCCGTGGCGAAGTCGATCACGAACGGGAAATCGGGTGGCACCTGCGGCAGCGGCGTCGTCACCAGCATCTGGCGTCGCAGCGGCTGGACGTTCAGATCGACACCGAGCATTCGCCCGACGCTCGCCGACCACGGGCCCGCGGCGATCACCACGGCGCCCGCTGCTATTTCGCCCTGTGACGTTACGACCGTTGCCACTCGCTCAGCCTGCACGCGCAGGTCGCTGACTTCGACGGTCGTCAGCATCGTTGCACCGAGGCGTCGCGCGCCGCTGACGTAGCCGTTCACCACGCTGCTTGGGTCGCACAACCCGTCGCGCCCGTAAAACGTGCCGGCGACGACGTCGTCCAGGCATAGCAACGGCAGACGTCGCCGGACCTCGTCCGGTTCGAGCCACTCTGTTTGGACGCCCAGGCGCCGCTGCAACTCGACGTTGCGTCGAAACGCCTCGACGTCTTCCGCTCGCGTCAGGATGAACAGGTAGCCGCACTGGCGCAGTCCGATGTCCTGCCCGAGTTCCCTCGGAAACGCCTCCAGCATGCGGATGCTTGCCCGTGACAGTCGGATGTTTATCTCGGTGCCGAACTGGTGGCGGACGCCGCCCGCGCACTTACCGGTCGCACCCTGTCCGAAAACATCGCCGCGCTCGAGCACCAGCACGTCGCGCATGCCCCGCAGCGCCAGGTGATACGCGAGGCTGGCGCCCATCACGCCGCCGCCGATGACCACTACGTCTGCCGAACGGGGCAATGCGCTTGCAGCCACGGCCATACCGTACCCTGAGGCGCGCAACCCGCGAAGGAGTCCGCCTACCCATGAGCCGCCTGCTGGCATGCATCGTGTTCGTCGCCTTTTTGGTCGCTGTGCTGGCTCAGTCCACGTCCGCCGACACGCTCCCTGGCGCGGGCGGCTGGGCTCCGGCGGCGGGTGCGGTGGGAGACAATACGTACGAAGGATTCATCGACCAGCCGCAGGCTGGCGCAAGCATCGCATCTGGCGCACCGTTCCAGGTGAGTGGCTGGGTGGTCGACATGTCCGCCGAGGGGTGGGCCGGCATCGCCAGTGTGGACGTGGTGCTTGGCTCGACCGTGGTCGCCCACGGCATCGCCGGTCTGAGTCGGCCCGACGTGGCCAACGTGACCGGCAATGGATACTGGGCGAACTCGGGTTTCGACGCTGTAGTCCCTGCCGGAGCGGTACCGGCCGGCACGCAGACGCTGACGGTTCTCGCAAACACGCCGGCCAAAGGCTCATGGTCGAGCCAGGTCACGGTGAATGTCGGCGCCGGCGCGGCTACGTCGTCCGCCCCGAGCGGGCTCGTGCTGACGATCAACACGCCGGGTGTGAACGAGGACGTGCTCGCGAACAACAACGGGACGGTGAACGGCTCGGCCTACGACACGCGCACACGCCCGGAGTTGGGCACGGGTGTGGACCGCGTCCAGGCCTACCTTGACGCGCCACGCGGACAGGCAGGCAGCCACTTCCTCGGCGAGGCGACTGGCTTCCAGACGACGTGGAGCATCGGGTGGCAGCCCACCAAGTTTGACAGCGGCGAGCGACACCACGTCATGTGGGTGTACGCCCGCTCCGCGGTGACCGGCGAGGAGGTCGTTCAAACGCGGGAGTTCAACATCACCCACTGATCAGCGGAGGTTTGATGGCGTTGTTCGAGTATCGCGTGTACGAAACAATTCCCGGTCGGCTGCCGGCGCTGAACAAGCGCTTCCAGACGATGACGCTCGGGCACTTTCGAAACCACGGCATCGGCGTGGTCGGCTTCTGGGAGGCGCTGGTTGGCACGAGCAACGAGCTCCACTACATCCTGAAGTTTGACGACATGGCGCACCGCGAACGGGCCTGGAACGCATTTCAGGCAGACCCGAACTGGCAGCGCGACCGCGCCGAAACAGAGAAGGACGGTCTGATCGTGGCGCGCGTGAGGAATCAGTTCTGGCGCGCTACGGAGTACTCGCCGCTTCAATAAACACGGTTTCGTGCAGCACGCGCGCCGCGACGTTTCGGCCGGTCAGCAGGATCACGAGCGGTCTCGGAGCATTCAGCCGGCCGGTTAGAAGCGCGGCCACACCGACGGCCGCCGAGCCCTCCACGAGGACGTGTTCGCGCTCGATCAGAAAGCGCATGGCGCGTGCGATGTCATCCTCTTCGACGAGCACGATCTCGCGCAGATGCCGGCGGACCAGGTCGAACGTCATCGACCCGGGCTCGACGTTGCCGGAAAGTCCATCGGCCAACGAATCATGTACATCGACCGTGACCAGGCGACGCTCGCGGAATGCCGCGTACAGCGCGGGCGACGCCGTCGATTGCGCACCCAGCACGGTCACGCCCTCGGCGGCGACGCCGATCCCACTGCTCAGGCCGCCGCCGCCAACGGGCACCACGATGGTCCTGGTCTCCGGCAGGTCCTGGAGGATCTCCAACGCGATGGTGCCCCCGCCAGCAATGACGGCTGGATCGTTGTACGCC
This sequence comes from Chloroflexota bacterium, assembly GCA_019247135.1. Next base: position 3,058 of record JAFAPL010000506.1, read on the forward strand.
GAAACGAACGGAAGCTTGCGCTGCCTGGAGAGGTCTCGACCCGCGAGCTCGGCTTCGTCATACGTAGCGCCGCGCAGCAGGAGCTCGGCACCCGAGTCTCTCAGCGCTTCGATCTTCGCCGGTGAGGCTGTTTCTGGCAGGACGACAGTCGCTCGCTTGTTCAGGAGGGCTGCTGCTCGCGCGACACCGAGGCCGTGATTCCCGGCGGACACCGTCACGACGTGCGAGGCGCCCAGCGTTAGCAGCGCGTTCAGCGCACCGCGCAGCTTGAACGAGCCGGTCTTTTGAAAGCATTCGTACTTCAGGAATACGTCGGCGCCACACGCATGGGAGCGCTCCAGCGGCGTGCGGACGATAAATGGCGCGATCCGCTCCGCAGCCGCGCGCACGTCGTCGATGGTTACGGCCGCGCGCATCTCAGTGCTCGTACCGTACTCGACCAGACCGTCAGACGAGACAGGGAGCCCACGAGCACCGAGATACCATTCGGGGCCAATGACTGCTACGCATGCGCTGCCGTTTAGCAGGATCAGCCAGGCGTTCGACGCGCTCGAAGGCACCTCGAGCCGCAAGCAACTGACCACCATCCTCGCCGACCTGCTCAAAGACGTCGACGCCGACGCCATCGCGCAAATCACGTACTTGATCCAGGGCCGAGTCGCGCCACTGTACGAGCCCGTCGAGTTCGGCCTGGGTGAGCGCTCGATCGAACGCGCGGTAGCCGAAGCGTATGGGCTCGAGCCGGGCGAGGTCCGTCAACGCTATGCCCGCACCGGCGACCTGGGCCTGGTGGTCGCCGATGTCGCGGCCGAGTCAGCTGAGCCGTCCAACTTATCGGTGCAGCACGTGTTCAATGAGCTGCTCCAGATCGCCAACACCAGCGGCTCCGGCAGCGGCGAACGCAAGCTCGCGCTCCTGCGCGGTCTCCTCCACGCGCTGGACCCGATCTCGGCCAAGCACCTGGTCCGCATTCCGCTGGGTAACAACCGCCTGGGCGTGGGTGACGCGACGATCCTGGCGGCGTTCAACGAGGCCCGCCTGTCTGGGACCAAAGCCGACCAGCTGATTCTTGAAGACGCCTATAACCGGACCTCGGATCTCGGACTGGTCGCACAAACATTGTGGGCACGCGGTGTGGGCGGGCTGCGTGAGCTGCAGGTCACCGTCGGCCGCCCAATCCGACCCCAACTGGCTGAACGCCTCCCGGATGTGCCTAGCCTGCTCGACAAGCTGGGCGGGCGTGCGCATGCGCAACGGAAATTCGATGGCGTGCGCGTTCAGCTCCACCTGGACCGAACCCAGCCAGAAGGCCACCAGGTCCGCTTGTTCTCCCGCAGTCTGGAGGACATGACCGGCATGTTCCCCGAGCTCGTCGACGGCGTGCTGAAACAGGTGGAGGCCAAGACGGCGATCCTGGATTCAGAAGCGCTCGCCTTCAATCCGTTGTCCGAGGAATTTCTGCCCTTCCAGGAAACAACACGCCGTCGTAGAAAGCATGGCATCGACGACCTCGCCACCGAGCTGCCACTTAAGGCGATGGTCTTCGATGCGATGTACCGCGACGGACAACCGCTCCTCGACAAACCATTGATGGAGCGCCTTGAGACGCTCCAGGCCATGGTGCGTGGCACGGACGTGCTGCAAGCGGAGGACGGTGTGGTGATCGATGATGCCCAACGACTGGACGTGTTGTTCGAAGACGCACTCGAGCGTGGCCTCGAAGGCCTGGTCGTCAAACGCCTGGATTCGCCCTACCAGGCTGGGGCAAGAAACTTCAATTGGGTCAAACTGAAAAGACATTCTCGCGGTGCGCTCGAGGACACAGTTGACTGCGTCCTGCTCGGCTATTTCGTTGGTCGCGGCAAACGCGTCGGACTTGGCGTGGGTGCACTACTCGTCGGGGTCTATGACGCGGACTCCGACGAATTCAAAACGGTCACCAAAATCGGCACCGGATTGAGCGACGAGCAATGGCGCGAAGTCGGCGAGCGCGCCGCAGCATTTCGGTCCGACGATCGTCCGGCGCGTGTCAGCTCGAAGATCACGCCGAGTGTGTGGCTGGAACCGAAAATCGTCGTGGAGGTACTCGCCGACGAGATTACGGTTTCCCCCAATCACACAGCCGGATACGCGTTGCGCTTCCCGCGTGTTATCCGCTTCCGCGAGGCCGATAAACGTCCCGAGGACGCGACGACCCTGTCCGAACTCGTAGAGCTCTTTCAAGCCCAACGGGGCGCGCGCGCTGAGCAATGAGGTACGCCGCGAACGCAAGCGTGGTGATGAAAAAGCTGGGCGGATAAGGCAGGTAAAAGCCGATCACCAGCCCAAGCCAGACACACAGGATCGCGATCACGACCGCGTACAGAATGCTGTGCGAGGGTCGAGCGGTGACTTGCTGAGCTGTTGCCGCGGGCAGGATCAATAACGCAAAGATCAGCAACACGCCAACCACCTGCACCGCGGTCGCGACCGCGAATCCGAGCAAAACCATGAACGCGATGCCCAGACCACGCACGGGCAATCCACGCGCCTCGGCAATCCCCGGATCCAGCGACGCGAACAGGAGTGGACGGTACATGGCGCCGACCGCAACCAGGTTGATCACGGCAAACACGACCACGAACCGCACGTCCGCTGGCGAGATGGCAAGGATATTTCCGAACAGAATATTGACTGCTTCACCTGCCAGTTTCGTGGACACGGTCAGGAACAGCGACCCGAGCGCAAGCGAAAACGCGAGAGTTGCGCCAATCGCGACGTCGCGGCCGCGCAGCTTGTCGCCGAGTACGCCCATCAAAACGCCCGCGGCGCTGGTGAACGCCAGCAGGCCCAGAAATAGATCCTGGCCGATGAGAACAGCTCCGGTGGCGCCGGCGAATCCGCTGTGTGACAGTGCCTCCGTCGCAAACGCGAGCCGACGCAATACGACGAAGTAGCCCACCACGCCCGCCATAATCGCCACGATCGTGCCTGCCACGAAGGCATTCTGCATAAAGCCGTAGCTGAGCATGTCGCCCACGTCCTGGGCGAGATTCCAGGTGGGGCCGTCGAACGTCACGTGCTCGCGTTGCTCGCGTTGCTCGCGTTGCTCGCGCTGCTCGCGGCCGCCTTCTGAAGCGCCTGGTAGAGCTGCTGCAGCTCGTTGGCGTGCCAGCCCTGAAATGTCTGGGCGCCGGCGGGCATGGTTTCGGAAACACCCACGATCGGGATGTTGTTCTGCTGTGCCATCGCCTTTATCTGCTCGGTCACCGACGTGACCGTCTGGGTGTTGTAGACGAGCACCTTGATCTGGTGCTTCTGGATCTGGTTCTGGAACATCGCCAGATCGCGCGCTGACGGCTCGTTGCCTTCCGCAATCGCCCGCATGAACTCCGGCGGTGAAATGAGATTCAACCCCGTCGTATACGCCATGTCGGCGAAGATGGACTCCGTTGCTCCAACCGGTGTTCCGCCAAACTGAGTTGCAATCTGGTTGATCAGGTTGTGATACGCCGTGAACTCCTGATCCAGCGCCGCCGACTGAGCATCGAAATACGAGGCCGCATCAGGAGCAAGCTGCTTGAGATTACTGAGCATGGCCGCCCGGATCTGGTCGACGTAGCCGGCGCTGTACCACACGTGTGGGTTGGCGCCGACCTGCAGACCCAGCACCTCACCGGCATTGATCACGGTTGGACGCGAGCCCAGCGTGCCGAGGATTCTTTCGGAGAAGTCGTCGTAACCAAGCCCATTTTCGATCACCAGCTGCGCACCCTGATAGGCGCGCACGTCGGACGCGGCAGGCTGGAACTCGTGTGGATCAGCATCGGGGTCCGACAGGACTGCAACCGTGGTCACGCACTGGCCACCGATCTGGTTGACGAGATTGGCGTAGAAATTCTCGACCGCCAGCACATGGATCGGCGAGGTTGGACAGGGACCGTTCGTGGTCGGCCCCGGCTGACCAGCGAGCGGGAAACCATCACCGTTGAACTCGAACGGGAAGCGTTCGCTCACACCGCGGACCTGCGCCTCACCGTTCGGGTCCAGCACCCAGGTGTGGAAGCCGTCGCTGAACGAAACGAGCCCGTCAACGGTGTGATACACCAGCAGGCCATTCGACGTGGGTTGCGTCGCCTCGCCCGTTTCGGGGTGGGACGTGGGATTGCCCTGGCACGTGCCGACGCGATCGGGGATTTGCGCGGCGAGCTGGGCGAAGCCGCCCGTGAGCTGACAGGTGCTCTGCGCGGAGCTGGAAATGGAGCTGCCAGGCGACAGCGTGGTCGCGAGCAGAAGTATGACAAGCACGAGTCGGCGCACGCGGGGCATCCTTTGGTCACATCAGACGAGATGTCGTCTCGGATACACATCATGCAACAGATGAGACGGCGTGTCAAATGCCGGACATCCCTTACGCTGTTCGGGATTTATGGAACGTCGCCAGCTTGGGCGTTCAGGGCTCGACGTGCCCGTCGTCGGCATGGGTACATGGAAGACCTTCGACGTCTCTGATCGATCCAGCATTGACCAGCGTCGCTGCATCGTGGACATCTGCCTCGAGCACGGCGCCAATCTCTTCGACTCCTCCCCGATGTACGGCGCGGCCGAACACGTCCTGGGCGAAACCCTCACCGGCCGCCGCGATCAGGCGCTCGTCGCGACAAAAGTCTGGACTCCAGACGACGCGCAAGCAGAGCGTCAGATCCAGAGCGCACTCGACTACTACAACGGGATCGTCGACATCTATCAGGTCCACAACCTGGTCGCATGGCAGAAACGCCTGAGCTCGCTGGAGCGCCTGCGCGACAACGGCAGCGTTCGCGTAGTCGGCATTACGCACTACCAGCACTCCGCGTTCGGCGATCTGATGCAGATCATGCGCAGCGGTCGCGTCGACAGCATCCAGGTCCCGTACAACGTGCGCGACCGAGTCGTCGAAGACGCCGTGCTGCCGCTTGCCGCCGACCTCGGGATCGGGGTCATCATCATGCAGCCATTGGGCACGGGTCGGCTGGCGGCGCGCGCTCCGGACCTGGCGCAGCTCGAACCGCTGAAAGACTTCGGCGTGACAACGTGGTCGCAAGCGCTGCTGAAGTGGATCCTGAGCGACA
>JAFAPL010000777.1 GCA_019247135.1 Chloroflexota bacterium
CTGCCTGGAGTTCACCCACTCCCCCCGGCCCCCTCTCCCTGGGGAGAGGGGGAGATTCTCTTCGAGAGGATCCAAGGGGCTTCGCCCCTTGAAATCCCCTTGCTCACCCCGGGAGGCTCTACGCGATGGTCTGGCCGAGGAGCGACAGGATGAGCTCTTCGGCCAGCCTTGCGGTGCGGTTCTCGTGGTCGTGGATCGGGTTGACCTCAGTCACTTCGACCGAGGACACCTGGCCCGTCGCCGCGAGTAGCTCCATGGCCAGGTGCGCCTCGCGGTAGGTCAGGCCGCCAGGCCACGGGGTGCCAACGCCCGGCGCTTCCAGCGGGTCGACCGCGTCCATATCCAGCGAAACGTGAACGCCGCCAGGACCGGCCACGCGGGCGATAGCCTGCTCGATCGCGGCCTTGAGGCCGATCTGGTCGATCTCGCTCATGGTGAACATTCGAATGCCGAGCTCACGGATGAGGCTGCGTTCGCCCAGGTCCAGCGTGCGCGTCCCGAACAGGACCACACGCTCAGGCCGCAGTTGGCGCTCGTTCCAGCCGAGGCGATCGGCAATTCGAGCGCGACCAAGCATTGCCGCGACCGGCATGCCGTGTATGTTGCCGCTCGGCGTTGTCTCGGGTGTGTTGATGTCCCCGTGCGCGTCGATCCACAGCAGGCCGACCTCACCGTACGTGTCCAGCACGCCAGCGACAGTGCCCATTGCGATCGAGTGATCGCCGCCGAGCACGACGGGGAACTGCCCGGCCGCGAGCATTTCGGCCACGCAGCGGCGGAGCTCGACGCATGCGGATTCGATCTGCGTTTGAAATTTCGCGTTCGGATCGCCAGCGTCGGCCGATTCGGGGCCGGGGACCGCCAGATTGTGATGATCGACGACGCTGATCCCCATCGCCTGAAGATGACGTTCGAGGCCCGCGTAGCGGATCGCGTATGGGCCCATGTCAACGCCGCGACGGCCCGCACCGAGGTCCATCGGCACCCCGACGATTCCGACCTCAGCGGGATGGTGGCTGCTCACCGGCTCCATAGTTGTAGAAACCCCGACCCGTCTTGCGGCCCAGGTGGCCGGCCGTAACCATCTGGCGCAGCAGCGTGGGCGCCGCGAAGCGTGGATCTTTGAACTCGTCGAACAGGATGTCGGCGATGTACAGCGTGGTGTCGAGGCCGACGTAGTCGAGCAGCGTGAACGGCCCCATCGGGTAACTCGTGCCAAGCATCATCCCGACATCGATGTCTTCTTTGCTCGCGAAGCCTTGCTCGAACATCCTCACCGACTCGCACAGGTACGGGATCAGCAGAAAGTTCACGATGAAGCCCGCTCGATCCTTGCTGACGATGATTCGTTTGCCCAACGACTCGCCGAACGCGCGCGCCGTTTCGAGGGTCGATTCAGAGGTCGTGATCGCCTGGACGTATTCGATCAACGGCATGACGGGGACGGGGTTCATGAAGTGCATGCCGAGCACTTGCTCTGGACGTCTGGTAGCCGTGGCCATCTGAACGATCGGGATCGACGACGTGTTGCTGGCCAGGATGGCGTGCGGCGGACAGACCTGATCGAGCTGTTCGAAGGTTTGACGTTTGATCTGTGGGTTCTCGGTCGCTGCTTCGATGACGATGTCACAGTCGGCGAAATCACTCAGGCTGGTGGTGCCCTGCAAACGCGACAGCGCCGCGTCACACTCGGATGCTTCGAGCTTGCGGCGCTCGACTGCCGTGCTCAGCGACCGTTCGATGCGCGCGCGGCCGCGTTTGAGAAGGTCTTCGTTGATCTCGCGGACGCGGGTCGTATAACCAGCGCGCGCACACACCTCGGCGATACCCGAGCCCATCAGGCCGCAGCCCACGACGCCCACCGTTCGGATGGCCACGTTGCCGGAGTGTAAAACGGGGCCAATGTCGACGGCGGCACGCCCTTCGGCGCACGTCGAACGCGGTGAAGTGCCACCTGAACACCAAGGTGGTCTGTCTGCCGTGTTGCACGAACGGCTTGGCTTCGACTGGCGCGCGGCAGCACTTGGCGCGCTCGGAGTGCTCGTGCTGTTCGCCGCGCCGCTGCACCGGATCGACCTGCTGGGGATTGGCTTCCTGCTGGCAGCGGCTGGCGCAATCTGGGATCCACGGGCCGGAGCGTTGTTGATCGGGGCGACTCTGCCGTTTTTCTTTTTCGGACGCACGCTCGTCGGCCCGTTGGCCGGCACTCCCCCCGGCTTGATGCTGATATTGACCTGGGCCGGCGCGCTGGTGCAGGCGGCGCGGCGGAGAATCGTGCTGAGATGGCCGCGCACCCCGTACGACGGTGCACTCGCGCTTTTTCTCGTTGCGGCGCTTCTCTCGTTGCTGGTCACGGAGTACCCGCTGCTCAGCGCACGTGAGCTGCGGGCGCTGATCTTCGAACCGGTGTTGTTCTTGTGGCTGCTGTTCGCGATGCGTGGGAGCGCGCGTCTGGCGCTGACCGGTTTCTTTAGCGCGGCGGTTTGCACCGCACTGATCGCGTGTGTGCAGATTGCGCTCGGGACAGGCGGGACCGAAGCCGAAGGGGTGAGACGAGCTCAGGCCTGGTATCCCTCGCCGAATCACCTCGCCCTGATGCTCGGACGCGCCTGGCCATTCGTCCTGGCGGCTGCACTGACTCGCTCGCGACTGCTGTGGATTCCGGCCGCAATACTCGCTGCGGGCATCGTGCTCACGTTCTCAACGGGCGGCTGGCTGGGGGTGGGCGCGGCCACGGTGCTCGTCGTGGCGGTGCTGACTCGGCGCACGCTCGCAATGCGCTTCGGCGCGGCCGCGGCGGCGACGCTTGTGATCGTGAGCGGCCTCGCGATTGCGGGTGTCTTACCGGAAAGGCTGAATCCACTGAGGCAGACGGGCGGCTTCAGGCTCGATCTGTGGGTCTCCTCGGTCCAGATGATTCGCGACCACCTGTTCTTCGGAGTCGGCCTCGACAACTTCGTCTACCTCTACCAGCAGGAGTACTTGCGAGAAGGCGCCGCGGCCGAGCCGAATCTGTCGCACCCACACAACTGGCTCCTCCACTTCTGGGTCGAGCTCGGGCTGCTGGGCGTCGTCGCTTTCGGTTGGCTACAAGTACGCTTCTGGCGTTTTGCGCGCTATACGCGCCGAACGTGGCCCGTTGCGGGCGCGCTCGGCGCAATGGCTGACTTCCTGGTCCACGGCTTCATCGACAACAGCTACTTCCTGGTCGACCTGGCGTTCGTCTTCTGGTTGCTGCTAGCGCTCCTCGCGCAGGGGTGCCAGGAGGAGGGCGAAACTGAGCGCCAGTAGAATCGTCGCTACGTGAAAGCTCTGGTCACTGGTGGAGCCGGGTTCATCGGCTCGCACCTCTGCCGGCGGTTGCTGGACGACGGCTGGTCAGTCACCTGCATGGACAACTTCGCTTCCGGCTCGCGTCGCAACATCTCGGGGCTCCTCGAGCACCCACGTTTCGAAATCGTCGAGCGCGACGTTTCCGCCGCACCGCTCGAGGCTGATTTCGCCGCCAACCGCTACTACCACATGGCGAGCCCCGCCAGTCCGAATCCGCACACGCCGCGCAGCTATATGGCGCTGCCGCTCGAGACAGCGCTCGCCAATACGGTCGGGCTCAAACACGTGCTCGACCTGGCATCCAAACACGGCGGACGGGCGCTGTTCGCCTCGACCTCCGAGGTGTATGGCGACCCGCAGGTCCACCCGCAGACCGAGACGTACTGGGGCAACGTTTCATCAACTGGTCCGCGGAGCTGCTACGACGAGGCGAAGCGCTTCGGGGAAGCGCTGTGCATGATCTATGTACGCACTTACTCGACAGACGTGCGCCTGATCCGCATCTTCAATACCTATGGGCCCAACATGGACCCTGACGATGGGCGCATGCTGCCGAACTTCATCACGCAGGCGCTACGGGACGAACCGATCACCATCTATGGTGACGGTCAATACACACGTTCGTTGTGCTACGTGCAGGACCTGCTCGAGGGCATCCTCGCCGTGATGGAGTCGACGCGCCCGGACGCGAGTGGGCGCGTGTATAACCTCGGCAATCCCGACGAGCGGACCATCCTCGAATATGCGCAACTCGTGCTGGAACTGATCCCTTCCAGTCGTTCCAGCATCACTTATCGTGAGCCGGTGCCGGACGATCCGAGTCGCCGTCAACCAGATATCTCGCGCGCCCGAGCCGAACTGAGCTGGGAGCCGCGCATGTCAATTCGTCAAGGAGTCGACAAAACCATTCAGTACTTCCAGGAAATCACCGAGGGGGTTCGATCCTGAACGTCATAGCCTGGCGGCGTGCCCCGTCGGCCCTCGAGGTGCCGCACGCGGGCGGCTTTGGGCGTATCGCCTCGATCGCGCTCTGGGCGGCCGCCATCGTTGCCATCGGGCTTGCGATCGCGCTGCCTGAGCCCGAACTGCTGGCTCTGGGCGCAGTCGGCGTCGTCGGGATCGTCATCACGATCGTGCAGCCGCTGGCGGCTCTGCCGCTGCTGCTCTTTGCGGTTCCATTCGGCAGCCTCGGGCGTACGTCGACGGGCGACTCCACCACAGAGCTCAGCTTCGGCGGCGCGGAGGTGGTGGTCGCCCTGCTCTCGGCCACGTGGCTCGCGCGCGGCGTTCGGCTACGCACGATCAATCTGCGGCCTGGCGCCGTGGTCATCGCCATCCTCGCGATGACCGCGATGGCCATGCTGTCGATCGGGTACGCGAACGACAAGTCACTGGCCGTGAAGGAGTCGTTGAAGTGGCTCGAGCTGCTGCTCGCCGTGCTCATCCTCGTCGATCTGGCGACGACGCCGAATGCGGCGCGCTGGGTCATCGGCGCCATGTTCATCGCGGGCTCGGCTGAAGCGCTG
>JAFAPL010000783.1 GCA_019247135.1 Chloroflexota bacterium
CCGTAGCGGAAGAACCACTTCTGGGCCTTGAAGCCCTGATCGACCATCGCCCTGGCGCGTGCGCGGACCAGGCCCGGGTCGAGCGAGTGGCCGAGCATACTCGCGTAACAATCTACGTGCGGCCGCGTCGGACCGCCCAACAGACGATAGACCGGCAGGCCCATGATCTTGCCGCGCAGATCCCATAACGCGCAGTCCACCGCTGAAATAGCCATCATCTCGTAGCCGGCCCGCGCGTGGCGGTCCCCGCGGTACAGCACGTCCCAGAGGAACTCGAATGCAAGCGGGTCCTGGCCGATCAACCGCCCGGCGAGCTTTGCCTGGATGATGGGCGCGGTTTCGTCGAAGATTGGGCCGAACAAACCGCTTGGGCCATCCGTTGTGGTGATCTCCACGTACGTGCCGGTGACGCGGTTCTCACCGCCACCCGGTCCCCGCCGCGCGAACTCTGGGTAAACGTCGAGCATCTGAAGTTGGCGTTCTTCATTGGGCTCGACGCTGGCAGGTCCCGAGACCTGAAAGCACGAGACAGTACGAATCCGGTTCATGAGGCTAACTCGTCTCGACAAAAGTGCCGCAGGACGTTCTCAGTTATGCGTGCAACGTTGTTCACGTATCCATTGAACCCGAGACTGCCCAACCAGTTGATCGAGCCCACCGAAAAGACGGCCCCACCAGCGGCGGTTTCGAAAAACACCATGTCGGCTCGCACGAGCGGACTTTCGGTTCCCCCCTGGCCGGGCACGGTGATCGGCACATCTTCCGAGGTTACCTGGTAGTAGTTGGAGTGCCGCCCGGCACTGGTGGCGAGCAGCAACGCGTGTGTCGGCGACCCGAGGCGTCGATCCAGTCGGTCGATCTCGTCGCCAGCCGCGCCACCGAGCACAAATCCGAAATCCCCGATGATCTCGTCGTCGCCAATGCCGTCGAAGATGAATGCAGCGCGCGGATCGAAGCTGGCAGGCAGTCGCACGTACCCGCTTGCGCCGCCCCAGCCTTGTGCGGCAAAGCCGACGCCCAGCGTCCGCTGTGGCGCCAGGCCGCGCCGACGCCACAGTCCACCCAACTCGCCGGTGGTGCTGTGGTACTCCTCGCCAGGCATTGATTCCCACGCACGAGTACCGGTGGTACCCCGTCGCAGCTCGATGACGTGCGGTCGCTCCGCATCGATCGAGGTAACCCAGTAGAATCCGTTGCCCCCCAGGTACATCAGCCGGCCACCGCGCTCCAGATACGCGCGAACGGCCGTCTGCATCGCGTACGTCACGTATTCGGGATGACTGCCCGTCAGCACCACCCGATAGCGTGAGAGCAGCTCCAGTCCTTCGCGATCGACGTCTTCGTCGGTGATGACATCGTACGCATGCTGAGATCGCTCCAACCAGCCGGTCAGGTAGAGGTCAGCAGCCAAGTGCGGCGGGGCGTCGTGCAATCGCCAGGCGCGATACGTCGGACGCATGTTGAGAATCGGCCGCAGCCGCGACGAATAGCAGACACCACTGCCGTCGCTGTGCACGTCATACGTGGACAGTCCGAGCTCCCGATGCTCGGCCATGTAACGATCGAGATCTGGCGGTTCGGTGAGAAGCGGCGTCACTTTCGCCCGCTTCTCGCGGTATCCCTGGCCCCAGTACATTCGCTCGTTGGCGTAGGCGAGGTACGTCAGCGTCGGTGCCAGAAACGCCACTGGCGCGGTGGAGGTGCCGCGCCGAGGACGCACAAAGAAGGGAATATCGTCTTCGCCGCCTTCGGCCGCGAGATGCAGTGCATACACTCCCGAGCGGAGGTCGTCGGGCAGTGTGAGCGAAATTGACGGTTCCCAACCGACGTCTTCCAGGTCATCGTCGTGAAAGTGGATAGCCGAATAGTGCTCGGGCGCGGAGGTCCAGCGCGACTCCTCGCCGCTCCAGGTGTGGTCGGTGACCGCGCGAGTCGGCATATTGATAGTGCGTCCGTGGAGCGCGCGCGGCGAGACATCGCGGACGAGCGTGCCACGCATGTCCGCTGAGAAATCCCACGATGCGAGCAGTCCCTGCGGCAACGGGTTGGCGTGATCGCGAAGCTCTGCCACCTCCTCGGGCCGGAGTGCACGGTCGAACAGTTTTGGTCGGTCAATCTTTCCGTTGAACAGACCCAACGGCCGCTGCAGGTCGTCGAATCCGCGCGCGGCGAGCAGCAGCTCGCGATTCCCGAGCGGCCCAGTTGGACCGAGTGTCCGCGTGTGTGCTATGAGCTGCCGATTGGTGTAGGCCTCTTCCGACGCGGAGTACAGGGTCGCAATCCCAGTGGATACGTCGAAGCTCGCCGCGACGAACGCCCAGCGACGAGAAGCCAGCACTCCACCCGGATGCGTGATGCCCACGCGATCGGCTCCAGATCCAAGCTCCAGCCGCAACCGGCCGTCGTCGGCCAG
>JAFAPL010000786.1 GCA_019247135.1 Chloroflexota bacterium
GGCGACAACGCCGTTCTAGGCACGCGCGAGGGGGCCAACGCCGATCCGTACGGCCTCTCGCCGGTGGCGCGCCACTTCATAGCGGGTCAGCTCGCGCATGCACGCGGCATGTGCGCGGTGCTCGCGCCGACGGTCAATTCGTACAAACGCCTGGTGCCGGGCTTCGAGGCGCCCGTCTACCTGAGCTGGGCCCGCACCAACCGCTCAGCGCTCATTCGCATCCCGCGCATCAGCCCGTCACGGCCGGCAGCAACGCGCGTCGAGCTCCGCTGCCCCGACCCATCGGCCAACCCTTACCTCGCCTTCGCGGTGATGCTGGCGGCGGGACTGGACGGCGTACAACGCGAGCTGCAGCCGCCCGACCCGATGGAAGAGAATCTCTATCACCTCACGGGTGAGGACCTGGCGGAGCGCGGCGTGCGCACACTTCCGGTCAACCTGGGGCAGGCGCTGGAAGAACTGGAGCGCGACGAGGTTGTCCGTGCGGCGCTCGGCGAGCACGTTCTGGCCCACTTCCAGGAGGCCAAGGTGCAGGAGTGGAACGAGTATCGCCGCCACGTCAGCTCCTGGGAGCTCGACCGCTATTTGGAGACGTTGTAACGAGTGGCGAGTGATTAGTGATTAGCGTATCCCAATGGTAGAGCAACGGACCGCGTGGTCTGCGCCCTACTCCGCGCTCTGCATTCTCGAAGCGTCCAGTAACGCTAACCGCTAACCGCTAACCGCTTACCACTGATTTATTGGAGCCATCGATGGAAGCCGGATACTATCGCTTTCCGACCATCCACGACGACGTGGTGGTCTACGTTTGCGAAGACGATCTGTGGCGCGTGCCAGCGGCCGGTGGACGCGCCGAGCGCCTGACAGCCGGCGTGAACGAGGCTGCCCGCCCTCTCCTCTCGCCCGATGGATCGCGGATCGCGTTCGTTGGCAAAGAGGAGGGGCCCAGCGAGGTCTACGTCATGTCCGCTTCCGGCGGCACGGCCCCGCGGCTGACCTACCAGGGTTCACGCTGTAACGTCGCGGCGTGGACTCCAGACGGCAGCGCCATCGTCTACGCGACCAATTACGCCCAGGCCTTTGACCGTGAGCTTGCCCTTAGCACCGTCGCCGCCGACGGCGGCCTGCCGGCGCCGCTGCCGTACGGACCGGCCACGGCGATCGCCTACGGGCCGGCAGGAGCCTTGGTGCTGGGGCGCAACACGGGCGACCCAGCCCGATGGAAGCGCTATCGCGGTGGGACGGCGGGCGACCTTTGGATCGACCCCAGCGGCGGCGGAGAGTTTCGACGCATGATTCGTCTGGACGGCAACCTGGCAAACCCGTGCTGGATCGACGGGCGCATCTACTTCCTCTCCGACCACGAGGGCTTTGGCAACGTCTATTCGTGCCTGCCTTCCGGCCAGGACCTGCGGCGCCACACGGACCACCAGGATTACTACGCGCGTAATCTGTCGAGCGACGGGAGGCGCCTGGTCTATCACGCCGGGGCCGACCTTTACCTTCTCGATCCCGAATCGGACGAAAGCGGCCGCATCGACGTCGACTTTCACGGCGCTCGCACCCAGCGCAACCGCAAGTTCGTGCCCGCGGCCGACTACCTGGATTCGTACGCCCTGAGCCCGGACGGCTCGCGTGTCGCGCTTACCACGCGTGGCAAGCCCTTCACTATGGGCAACTGGGAAGGACCGGCTGTCCAGCACAGCGAAGCCGACGGCGTGCGCTACCGCATGCTACGCTATCTTCCCGACGGTGAGCATCTCGTGGCCGTCAGCGACGCGGGCTTCGACGGCGCGGCCACAGGCGGCGAGGTGCTTGAGATCTTCTCGGCCAAAGGAGATGCGCCGCGACGTCTGGAAGGGCTCGACTTCGGGCGCGCGGTCGAGCTTGAAGCGGCGCCGCGCGGATCGACCGTGGCGCTGACTAACCAGCGGAACGAAGTGATCGCCATCGACCTCGACGCCGGGACCCTGCGCGTGCTGGACCACAGCCCGCACGCCCGGATCGCCGGCATCGCCTGGTCTCCCGACGGGCGCTGGCTGGCATACGGCTTCGCGGACACGCGTCAGACGACCGCCATCAAGTTGTGCGAGGTCACAAGCGGCGCGACCCACACGGTGACGCGACCGCTGCTGCGCGACGTCATGCCCGCGTTCGACCCCGACGGCAAATACCTGTACTTCCTGGGTCACCGCGTCTTCGACCCGGTCTACGACGCTCTGCAATTCGAGCTGAGCTTCCCAAAGGGGATGCGCCCTTACGCCATCACGCTGCGCGCCGACCTGCGCTCGCCGTTTGTGCCGGCGCCGCGCTCGCCCGCGAGCGAGGAGGTGGAGGCGCAGCACAGGGCCGAGCAGGAGACCGCTCCGGCCGAGCCGGTCGATTCGCAGCGCATCGATCTGGACGGCATCGAGCGGCGGGTGGTGGCTTTCCCGGTTCCCGAAGGCCGCTATGGGCGCGTGCTCGGCATCAGGGGCAAGGCGCTCTTCACGTCGGTGCCCGTGGAAGGCAGCCTCGACCTCGATTGGCTCGACCCGACCCCGCCGTCGAAAGCTGCCCTCGAGATGTACGACTTCGA
>JAFAPL010000803.1 GCA_019247135.1 Chloroflexota bacterium
TATTCCTGGCGATCGGACGAGCCGGAACGTAGAGTGGCGCCGGATGTCTTACGGGAGTCGGCGGACACCCGCTCGAGAGGTTCCGATCACGTCGGTGGTGGTGATCGAGGAGGGACTCCACGGCCAGTATTGAGCTCCCACACCGCGCGAGCGAGAGCGCTGGCACGCCGTGTGGCTGCTGGCGAAGGGATGGTCGGCTGCCCAGCGTGCTCATCCAGGTCAACACTGGTGAACGTCGCCATGGCCTCGCGCGCACGGTGTTCCAGGGTCGCCGCGGTCAGTTGCGACAGGCATATTGCGAAGGCCAGGAAGATCAACTCGGCGCGCTCGGCCTCGTCCTGAACGCAAAGGTAGTGTGGAATACTGGCTACATGGGCCTGGCGCTGGACGACCTTCGGAGCGCACGGATGCACGCCCATCCCGACGATGTCGAGCGTCTCTCACGCTGTCGCCTTGGAAGACCTCGCGCAGCTCGGCTAGCGTCTGGACGAGGTGGCCGTTAGGGCCAGCCGTCCAGATGTCCCAGGTCCGCTTCGGCCAGTCCGCGTTGGCCGCGTCGGCGTCGATAGAGACTGCCCGCTGTTCGCGCGCGAGCTGTTTCTGGCAGCCGCGGCGAGCGTGCGCTGCTCGGCCCAAGTCGTGTAAATGCGTTTGCCGTCCCGCTTGCAGTACGACGGCAGGGCCCAGACCTCGGGCATGGTCTTCCGAGAGCCCTTAGCCACGAGCCCGGTTCCATAGCGATCCCGTTCTGAATGTCCTCGTGAGGTGCGGGCTGGCGGCGATCGAGGGTGTCGACAAAGGCGCCGCCGGTCCGAGTACGCGACCGCGCCTTGCGCATCGGCGCCTGACGACGCAGCACCTTGTCGAGTTTGCGCATCACTATGTCCTCCTACGCAGCCGTTGTGCCCGGTTGTGCCCGGTTTCTGCGTTGCGCTCACGGGAACGGCGCCGCCGGGTTGGCTGCCGCTCACCCAAAGCGTCGGCATGAGTGGTCGCGTAGGGACCAAGCCGCCGGCGACACGCTCCAGTTTCCCCCGAACCAACCTTGATTGGGCTGCTGTACAGCACGTCCGGGATCGTCACGGCCATTCTGGTGACGTTCTCCGGCGTGCTGGCCGACCGCTTCGGCCGCCGACGCTTCCTTATCCTGGGCACTGCTCTCCCGATCATCAGCTACGCCATATTCGCACTCACAACGGACTCCGCATGGCTGGTCGTCGCGAGTGTCCTGGGCGGCGTCGACCTGGCGAACGGCGCCGCGGGTGCCATGACCGCCGCCTCGTTCGATGCCCTGCTTGCCGAACACACCGCACCGCAGCAACGCACTGCCGCCTTTTCCTGGTCGCAGGCGCTCTGGAGCGTTGCATTGTCGCTCGGCTCTCTGGCTGCCGGATTGCCTGTCCTCGTGCGCGATGATGACACGAACCGACTCACAATCGTTACCAGCCCTCTCCACGCGCTCGGTACGACGCCGGTCGACATCGAAATGACCGTTCGGCTTCCGTCGAAACGAGCGTTCGGCATCAGCCGAAATGGGTGTTCGGCATCACCGAACTACGCACAAGCGGTCGGTCAGGCCTTCGCGGTTGCGATCTTGTCGATGGACTCGCGGCTCCAGTTCTCGTCCTGACTGTCGAATCTGTTGCCGATGAACGCCCACAGGTGAATGCAGGCAGATCCACGATAATACTCCCGGCGACGTACACCGGCGCCGCTCGCAGAAAGCCAACCACTCCAGCAAGCCACGGAGGAACAATCGAGGCCAGCCAATTGAAGAAATTACCTACTGGCCCTGTTAGCACGTTCAATATCGTCCCGAACAGATAGTCGAGGACGAACTTGCCAATCTCACCATCTGGCGAAGTGAACCCGAGCATGGCTATCACGACTGCGACTGCGAGGGCGAGCAGACCGAACAGCAAGCGTCCTGCCGCAAGCAGGCTGACGCGCGTGCGCCGATCGCGAACCGCTTGCTGCAGGTTTGCCGTACGGCCCTGTATGCGCATGGCAGAATTAGCCACATATCCAGCGTCACCGCGCCAGAACCGCGAACGCTGATAGAAGTCTGCGTCGATTTCCGAAGCGAATCGCACCAGCACCTGTTCAGAATTCGACCAGTACAGGCCGTGGTCGATCAGCACGATCATTCGGTTGGTAACTTCTTCGCTGACCGGCCAGTACCTACCCCGCGGATCGTAAGTCACCGGCACCCATGTGTATGTATCGTTGTTCGCCCGCGAACCGTCTGGGAGCTTCTGACCCTTACGTGTCACCCGGACCCATTCGACGCCGGCACCGTCTTCTGACACGCGCGCTGGAGTCGGGTCGCCGTTCGCCGTGCTCGGATCAGCAGCAGGCCGCGCCAGCAGGCCCTGTGCTCGCACGAGGTGCTCCGATGGCTTGAACACGGTCACACCGGATGGTGGATTCGGCCATTTGCCCGGGACAGAGTCGTATGCCGACCAGATGTCGAGCCAATGGATATGCTCTGGTAGGCACCCCACCTGCACAGTCGGAGCCAGCAGCCACGAATGATTCAGACTCGAGCCGAACGTGATCAGTTTGTTCACCCTTTTAAGCACTTCCGGCTCGAGCAGCGCACCTGCCTGCTTTAGCGCGAGGTCTGTCAGTGCACCGAAAGCGATATCGCATCCGCCGGAGTGCGCAATCACTGACACGCTTTCGCAATGCTGATTCTTCACCAACCAGTTGATGCTTGCGGCAACCTGGCGTCGCATATTGGCTGCTTGCAACCGATCGTTGAGATACGTGTAGAACTCCCCGATCTGGATCTGCACCAGGGAATCCAGCACACTACCAAACGCAAGGCTTTGCAGGGCAGGGACTGGTAACCGCGACAGTAGCACGATCGGCAGCACGAGCGACATGCCCACATATCCGACCACCAAGTACACGATCGCCGTGACGAGGGAATTGATCCAGTCCACCAGCCACGCCCACCTGCCCGGGTCGGTGGAATCGGGGTAGTGCCAGTGTCGTTTGAGCCGACGGACTACCGTCTGGAACAGCTCGCCGCACGCGCGCTGGATGTAGCGAATGAAGTAGCCCACCAGGAACCAGAAGTCGGGCCGGACGAGACTGGCTGACCACCAGGCTTCCGTAAGGACCCACAATTCTGCATCTTTGTCCTCATTCGGCTTTACCCTCACCCGCGTGAACGGGTGGGACCCAGACGTGCCGCGGTCAAATGGCCAGAACGCAAGATCGGTGCGATCGATGGCAAAATCCTGTTTCCGACCCCGCGCGGTGTGCCACTCGTACAGCCAATCGACCAGTGCTCGTCCGAAGAGCACGACCGTCTCGCTCTCCCGCTGGTCCCCCAGCCCGTGGACGAAGACGACGCCCCGCGTTGGCGCGGGCGCAGATTGCATCTCACTCATAGCTTATGCTCATCATTCGCTGGACGCTCGAGTGTAGGTTCAAGACAGCGTCGCCGGGATCGACGCGTGGTCGTACCTCGTGTCGTCTTGACCATGCGGCACCAGGGGTGGGATTGCGACGGCAGGTTTACTCGCACTCCGAGACGGCGGAAGTCAAGTGGAGGATTTGCGGAACGCAACGCGTCCGCTGGTTGAGCATCTGAGGGCGGTGACACTGAATTGTAAAAGCCGAGTTGCTGACCGGCACCTGGTGCCAGCGGTGCAGCTCGAGCGTGGCCAACGCTGGGACGACGTGGCCGCGCGCTGCTGCTGCAGAGCATCGAGCATCGGCTGCTTCAGTCACCGGCGGTGGTTGCGCCTGGGACATGGCCGCGTCGCCGCCCACTGCGGCCGCTCTGCCCAAATCAGCAAAATTGACCGCTGACATGAATTTGACGGCGGCTGCCCCCCACCTCCAACCGTAGATTCCAATTAACATATATGAGGGGCAGACGGTATGGGCATGTGCGGTTTGCGCGGACTCCCAAACGCCGCTCAGCCTTGCTCCATGCACGCCTGGGTGCTGGCACCAACTGCTCCGGACCAGTCCGGTTGGTGTCGGGCCTTCGCGAGCGCGCGGCGAAACCTGCGCCAGCTGCGCAGACAAACCGCTCGGGCGCGAGCAATGGCGGCGCACATCAAACACTGCTATCACGTGAGGCTCGACCACGCGGCGATTTACTTGAAGGACGAATTAGTCGTGATGGACGCGACCACCGGCGACCAGATCAGACTGCTCCGCCGAGCGGCCCAGCACGGGATCAATCGTGCCCGCGTCGCATTCCACCGATCTCTGTTCGGGTCGCAAAAAACCTTTGTGCCAAACAGGTACAGCATCAACTCCGCGGGAACTGATTCTGGAGATCGGTAATTGAGACGGCGATCGTCAGCACTGCCTGAGACACCGCCCCGTGCTGCGGCAGTGCCGAAGCATCCGACCGCGCTCGTCTACCTGCGCGTGTCTACTGGAGAGCAGGAACGCACGGGCGTGGGGCTCGCGTTTCAACGCGCGACGTGCGCCCAGTACGCCCAGGCGCACGGGCTCACCATCGGCCGACACTACCTCGACGTTATGCCCGGCGATCGTGACGAACGGCCGCAGTACCAGGCCCTCCTCCGTGAGGTGCGCGAACTGCGCGCACGGGATGAGCAGCCCGTCGTGATCGTCGCCGCGCTGGACCGCCTTGGACGCCGGCTGCTAGAGGCGGTGCGTTGCCGCGAGGAGCTCAAGCAGCTGGGCGTGGGCTTACACAGCGTGCGCGAGGGAGGCGAGCTGCCCGATCTGGTCGCCAATTTCCTGTCGGCCGTCGCCCAGGAGGAAGTGCGACGTCGCCGGGAACGGCTGTCTGCGGGCTGGCGCCACGTGGTCCAGGCGGGCTGGTATGCGCCGAGCGCCACCCCGTGGGGCTACGTCCGCAGGCCTGCCACCCAGGCTGAACGCGTGCAGGGCGCTCCCAGCCTGGTCCTCGACGTATGCCACCAGGAAGCTCGGGTGGTCCGGGAGTTGTTTCAGCGTGCCGCCGACGGCCAGAGCTTGCGTGCGCTGGAGCAGTGGTTTGGCAGCTTGCCGCCAGGCATCACCGCCCGCCGGATGTCGAGCTTGCGGGTGAGGCATACCCTGACCAACCCGGCATACGTGGGACGAGTCCGCCAGGATTGGCCACTCGGCTCCGATGGACCGCCTGGCCATTGGCCAGCTCTCATCGACGAGGCGACCTGGGCGGTAGTTCAGGCCCACGTGGGATCGCCCCACTGGGCCAGCCGCGCCTCAGGCTCGATTCTGCTGACCAATTTCCTTCCGTGTCCCCGATGCGGGCACAAAACCAGTTGTGCCGTGGCAGGCAACCCGTCCGACCACTTCTACCGCTGTGCGTCGGGCCGTGGGTGCCCAAGCTTTGTTGCCTACCGGCCAATCGTTGACAGGATGGTGCTGGCCCATGTTCTCCAGCTCGTGGTCGCCTTCCGCACCGAGCAGCACGCCAACCTCCGAGGATTGCACCAGGCCTGGTCCAGGACGTGCCGCGCACCAGCCGCCGGAGCGAAGAGCACCAGCGGTAGTCGCGCACGCTCTGCACTGGCCAGGCCACACGCCCACGAGCGACTTGGCCGAGCAGCGGAACTG
>JAFAPL010000805.1 GCA_019247135.1 Chloroflexota bacterium
CGCCCGCCACGCGGCGGGCGCCCTGGCGCCAGAGTGCCCACTCGCGGGCGAGGGTGGGTCGAATCATCCAGCCCTAGGGTGCCTGCCCACGCTGGGCCCGCGTAAGGGTCTGAGCCGGCAGCTTCGACCCCTTCTACGATGCTTCGACGGCAGCTTCACGACGGCAGCTCGATCTGGCTCGCGTCCCCACACGGCTCGCGTCACAAAGCGTGGGGCGCTGCCGACCTCGCACCGCCGAGCCCTGGCGCTGAGCATCGCTGCAGGCGACCGCCGCCTCAGGCGCAAGCGCAGCCGGCGCCCGCCGGCGACCCGCCCTCAGGCGGTCGTACGCGCCGTGCGCTGCGCGCCAGAGCGACGGCTGCCGCGCTCCTTGATGCGCGCCGCTTTGCCCGTCAGTCCACGCAGGTAGTACAGCTTCGCGCGCCGCACCGCTCCGTGCCGCGACACCTCCACTTTCTCCACACGCGGCGACTGGAACATGAACGTGCGCTCGACACCCACCCCGTGCGTCACCCGCCGCACGCGGAAACTGCCATCGTACGCGTTGGGCTTCTTGACCTCGAGCACCACCCCTTCAAACATCTGGGGCCGCTCTCGGTTACCCTCGACCACCCGCACGTGCACGCGGACGGTGTCGCCCGGCCGAATCGCGGGCAGGTCGCTGCGGCGCTCAAGCTGCAGCAGATCGGCAAGTTCAGGCATAGCTCGACTGGTACCTGCGCCGAGTATAACCGAAGCAAGATTTGGCTCCACATGTTGACCAGCATGCGGCGGGGGGCGTCACGTGGGGCGTCACGCGGCGGAGCAAAAGCGTCATGTGGAGGTCACAAAAAGCGTCACGCGGAGATGGGTCGGGCGCGACGCTCCACGTGACGCCCTGTGTGACGCTTTTCCGTCAAGTCCCGGGCCGTTCTGCGCTGGCCTCAGCCTACGTGAGCCGTCGACGAGCTTTGGTCCCACCTTGAGGCACGCCCGTCCGCCGCCTGCGGGGCGCCACACTCAGCTCGCCCGCCAGTCGCTGGGCCATCTGCCGCAGCTCCGACAGTCGCTCGGGCGCAAACTGCCGCTCCAGACGCTCCAGCAGCGCCTGCGCCCCTTCCAGCTCGGACAAACGCTCCGGCCGCGCTCGCCCGAATGCGAGCAGCGACACCAGCAGGAACTCGAGCACCTGCTCATCCACCAATCCGCCGTACGCCTGACGCGGCTCCGCCGCCAGCCGTAACCCCGCGTCCACTTGCGGCAGGTGCTCAGACTCGCGCAGCGCCGCCGCGAGCTCGAGCGCGTCCGCCGCCTGAACCTCCGCGACGGACGGACCAAGCCGCCGCCGCACGAAGGACCGCGCGCTCGGATGCGAGAGCGCCGCGTCCAACTCGGCCTGGTCGCGCGCCTCGAGCAGTACCGCTGGCCGAATCGTGAGCGCCCCGAAGCGTTCGCTCCAGTTATGTAGCCTCTCCTCGACGGCGGCGGGCAGGCCCGACTGCGTCAGTCGCCCGAGGAGCATGCGGCACTCCTCAATCGACCCCCCGCTCCCCAATGCCGAGGCCACGTGCTGCTGCACGAGGTGGTAGCGGGACTGGCGACCACGCTCCTGCAGGACCAGGTAGCGCTCGGCCTGCAGCAGCAATCCCAGATCGGCGCGTGGTGGCGCGACCAGATACGCCGGGTCGTCCCACCTACATGCCTCGGCCGGAGTGACCCGCGCTGGCGCGCCGCGCCGACTGAACAGCCGCCCGTCGGCGCTCAGCGTGACGCGACCCAGCCAGTACGACGGCCCGCGGACCCAGAAGCTCAGCAGGCGGTGCTCGAAATCGCGCCAGTCGGTCGACTCCAGTTCGAGTCGGGCGCGCGGATCGAGTTGCTCACGCACCACTTCGGGCGAGGTCTGCCGCAGCCAGGTCGAAAAGTCGTCCAGCGATGTCCACGCGCCCGCGGGCAAGCGCTCGGTTCGGTTCTCGACCGCACAGCGCAGAAGGATCGGATCGACCGCGTCGGCGCGCTCCGCGAGGCCCGCGTGCTCCAGGTCGGACCACGTGCGATCGCGCAGGTATGTGCGCCACACACGCTCGGCGAGGGCAACAGGATCGCTGAGCAGGCGCGGCAGTGTCGGGGCGGGCACGAGCTGGCCGTCGACACGACGGACGAGCAGTCCGGCGCTCTCGGCGAGGTGTTCGAGGAAGGTCCAGCGCGCGGACCAGTCCAGGTCGCTGGGCTCGACGGCCCAAGAACGGACGTCGGCTTCCAGCGGCGCCTGCCGCGACACTGCACTGGCCAGCACGAACAGGTTGAAGGCTGGATCAGTCGAACGTCGTGCGTCCGCCGCTGGCGCGTCAACCGTGGGCGGCGGCTCGATAGGCGGCGCACTCGGAAGCACGGCAAGTATCTCGTCGGGGAGCACGAAGACCTCGCCGCGACGACTTCCGGCGGCGGCGAACGTGCGACTGAGAAATCCGCCTTCGACGAGCATCTCGCCCAACGCGGGCGAGTCACGTTCGATCAGAAACGCCCGCACCTCGCCGCCGTTGTCACGGGCCGCGAGTAGCGCGGCATGCGCCTCGGGCTCGAGGGCATCGAGTTGCTCCTGAACATAGACGGGGTCGGCCAGGCGCTCGGCGATGCGCTCCACGAGCTCTGCACGCGTGCTGGCCTCGTCGTGTGGCAGACCGTGGCGATCGGCGATACGGCGAAGCAACGAGGTTGGACTCTGATCCAGGGCCTCGCTCAGCCGCATCGCGACCGCAGCGTATCAGCGCGAACGGGCCAGGTTCAGCGACCGATGAAAAGCGGCGCCATCACCAGGGTGATCGTGCTGAGCAGCTTGATGAGTACGTGCAGCGAAGGACCCGCGGTGTCCTTGAAAGGGTCACCTACGGTGTCGCCAACCACCGCCGCGGCGTGCGCGTCCGTGCCTTTGCCCAGCACGACGCCGCCGTCACCTTTCAACTGGCCAAGCTCGATGAACTTCTTGGCGTTGTCCCACGTACCGCCGGAGTTGTTCAGGACGGTTGCCATCAGGATCCCGCCCATCGTGCCGACCATCAGCAGCGCGGCGGCCGCCTCCGCCTTCAACACCAGACCCACCACGATCGGGAACAAGACCGCCAGCAGGCCAGGCAGGACCATTTCGCGCAGGCCAGCCTGAGCGGTGATGTCGACCGCGCGGGCATAGTCCGGGCGCTCGGTCCCCTCCATGATGCCCGGGTGCTCGCGGAACTGGCGTCGTACCTCCTCGATGATCGCCCCGGCTGCCTTGCCGACGGCCCGGATCGCAAGCGAGCTGAAGAAGAAGATCAGCATCAACCCGAGAAAGCCGCCCAGGAAGACCTGCACCTTGCTCAGATCGACGGGGAACCCCGTCACGTTCTCGCGGACTTTCACCTCATCGAGGTAGGCCGAGAAGAGCAGGAAGGCAGCCAGCGCGGCCGAGCCCACGGCATAGCCTTTGGTCAGAGCCTTGGTCGTGTTGCCTACTCCGTCGAGCACGTCGGTGATGTGGCGCACCTCGGGTGGTGCTTGCGAGAACTCAGCGATGCCGCCGGCGTTGTCGGTGATCGGTCCGAAGGT
>JAFAPL010000109.1 GCA_019247135.1 Chloroflexota bacterium
GAATTCTCGCCCGCGTTGGCTACGCGGCCGGATTGGCGTGACTGACGGGCTGGGTCTCGGCGAACATCGCAGTCGCTGGCTCGACGTCATCGTCCGCAAGGATCGCGAGCGCCAGTTTCAGGTACGCCGGTCGGAGCCGCAGGCTGCGCGTTCGACGTTCAGCGAGTTCAGTAGCGATGTGCTCGACGACTGTGTGGCGGCTCAGGCCGGTCATGCGAAGAGAAACGCCGTGTGACGTCGAATTCGCGCACCCGTGCCGCTGTGGTTCGACAATCTGGGCACGAACGGGAGATGCAACGTGTGGACGCGCCGCGGGCGAAGACGCCACAATCGCCCGTATGACTTCGTCGGACGACGCCCGCGGGGAAATCCTTCCGGCGAACACGCCGGGCGCCGGGCAGATCGAGGTCGAAATGGTCGTCGTTGGCATCGACGGCGATCCGATCGGTCGCGTCAAGGAAGTTCGCGAGCAGGATTTTCTCGTGGACCGCCCCATGGCTCGGGACGTCTACGTGCCGTATTCGTTTGTGCTCGCGATGGACAACCCCGCGGATCGCGTCCGCGGCGGCCCCGTCGAGGAGGACCACGTCACGCTAACGATCCCGTCTGGCCAGGTCGACGACCAGCACTGGCGCCACCCCTAGACCGAGGCGGGTGCCCGCGCGGCGGCCTGCACTTGGGAGGCCACCAGGTGCGAGTACAGGCCGTCCTGCGCCAGCAGCTCGTGGTGTGTGCCGCGTTCCGCGATGGTGCCGCCGTCCAGCACCAGGATCTCGTCGGCGTCCCGCACAGTCGACAAGCGATGCGCGATGACGAGCGTTGTTCGTCCTTCACGCAGCCGGTCCAGCGCGGCGCGGACCTCGGCTTCGCTCACCGCATCGAGGTGCGACGTCGCCTCGTCCAGCACGAGCACCGGTGCGTCTTTGAGCAAGGCGCGAGCGATGGCCACGCGCTGACGCTGACCGCCCGAGAGCTGTAAGCCGCGCTCTCCCACCAGCGTGTCATACCCGTCCGGCAACGCCGACGCGAACTCGTCGACGTTGGCTCCGCGCGCCGCCGCAAGCACGTCCTCGTCCGACGCATCGACCCGCCCGAGCCGAATGTTCTCGCGCAAGCTCGTGTTGAACAGATAGGTGTCCTGTGCGACGAGCGCGACCAGACGCCGCAGATCGTCGAGTCGGAATTCGCGGATGTCGTGGCCGTCGAGCTCTATGCGTCCGCGATCAGGATCCCAGAAGCGCAATAACAGGTGCGCCGAGGTCGTCTTGCCGGCTCCCGACCGTCCCACCAGTGCAACGGTGTGACCCGCTGAGATCTCGAACGACACGTCTCGCAGCGCCTGCGGCTCATGCGGACCATAACTGAAGTTCACGTCACGGAATCCAACGGTTAGCCCACGAGCAGAACGCGGCGTGGCGGCGACCCCGGGCCCGTCGCGCACTGGCACGGGTTCGTCTTCGACGGAGAAGTAGCGGCGGGCTGCGCCCGCGGTTTGCATGAGCTCCTTAGCTACGGTCACGATGGTGACGACCGGCTGGAACGCGGATGCTGCCAGCAGCGTCGCCAGAGGCAGGAGCGTGCGTTGCAGCTCGCCATCAACGACGAGGCGCGCCCCACCCGTGAGCACCGCCAGCGCTCCAAGGCCCATGAGAGCTTCGATCGTCGCGTTCTGGACCGCTTGCCATCTGAGAAAATCGCGCTTGAGTAGGCCGAGACGTTTACTTCGCGACGCCAGCTGGGCCCCACGAGCTTTCCCGTAGCCGAATGCGACGATGGTCCGCAGGCCCTGAATGCTGTCTACACCGTGAGCGGTGACTTCACCCGTAACGTCCCGCAGGTCAGAGCCCAGGCGAGCCGACTGGCGGCCCGCGAGCAGTGGCGTGAGCGCCACCGCCACCACGAACGGCAACAGGATCAGCGCCAGGCTGGGCGCGAGCATCAGCAACGCGATCAGGACAACGCTGGGTACCAGGACGGCGACGAAGAGCGGCGAAATGGTGTGCGCGTAAAACAGCTCGATCAGCTCGACGTCGCCCAGCAACGTACTGGCGAGATCGCCAGATCGTCGCCGCACCAGGTACGCGGGCGCCAGCGGATCGAGCAGTTGATACAGACGAATGCGCAGCTCGGCGAGCAAGCGATACGCCAGGTCGTGGGAAACGAACGAATCCAGCCAACGCAGCACGGCAGCGACCACAACGAGGACACCCAGGGCCCAGAGCCAGGGGCGAAGCTCGCCGTGCGCAGTGACTTGCGCCACCAGGAGTGCGCTCACGACTCCAAGCCCCACCTGCGCTAACCCCTGCAACGGACCGAGCAGCAGGACGAACACGGTCTCCCACCACCACGGGCCGACAAGGCGCAAGAGGCGCCACCAGACGTTCCGCGGCACCGCCTCGTTGTGCGCCGATTCCGTGTTGCTCTCGCCTGCTGCTGGCGGCGACGGATCCTCCTCAGCGCCGTCAGCGGAGCCGTTCAAACGTGAAGTCCGCGCGCCCACGACCGCAGTCTCAGCCCGTTGCGACGACATCAGACGCGCGTAGACTCCGTCCTGCTGGGTCAACAGCTCCGCGGGGGTGCCGATTTCGACCAGACGGCCACGCTCCAGGACGATGATCCGGTCAGCATCGACGACGCTCGACAGTCGATGCGCAATGACCAGCGTTGTGCGCCCAGCCTGCAAACGGTCGAGCGCTTGCTGGATGATGCTCTCGTTTTCGGCATCGACGCTCGAGAGCGCCTCGTCGAGCACAAGGACGGGAGCATCCTTGAGCAGTGCCCTGGCGATTGCCAGGCGCTGACGCTGTCCGCCGGACAGGCGAATGCCGCGTTCGCCGATCGGCGTTTCGTAGCCACGCGGCAGCGCCCGTATGAACTCGTGAGCGTTCGCGGTTCGACACGCTTCTTCCAGCTCTGCCTGAGTTGCGCTCGGCTTGGCCAGTCGCAGGTTCTCCGCGACCGAGCCGTAGAACAGGTACGTGTCCTGAGCCACGACCGCCACTTGCGCACGCAGCTCCTCGAGTCGGAGGTCGCGCACATCGCGACCGCCCAGCAGCACGCGGCCCTGCTGGGGGTCGACAAACCGCAGCAGCAGCGCGACGAGAGTCGACTTGCCTGCGCCACTCGGACCGACCACCCCGAGTGTCTCGCCCGCCTGGAGCTCGAACGAACAGTCGTGTATGGCCGGCCGACGCCCGCTGTCATAGGCAAAGCTGACGTTTTCGAAGCGCACGCTGGGTGTGACGGGAGCATCGAGGCGGGCCGGTGTGGCCGGCTCCTGCACCGCGGGGACTGCGTCCAGTAACTCGTACATGCCACGCGTTGCCGCCACGGCCAGCATGCTGCCGTGGTACAGCTGGACGAGATCTCTGAGCGGGCGAAACACCTCGACGCCGAGCAGCAACACCACGAGCAGGGTCGAAAGTGGCAGCTCACCATTCTCGACTCTCACCGCGCCCCAGCCCAGAGCGACCGCTGCGCCAGCGGAGATTCCAAGCAGGGTGATGCCGCCGGTACCGATATTGACCGCCAGCACCCACATCGTGCTGCGGTACAGATGCCGCGCGCGTTCCGCGAGCTCGGCGCCGCGGCGTCCGCTCTGGCCGAATGCTTTCAGCGTGGCCAGACCCTGAACGCTATCCAGGAAGTCGGCGCCCATGGCGGACTGGGAACGGCGAAAGCCCATGCTCGCGCTGCTATTCAGCCGATGGAACGCTGCCGGCGCGGCAAGTGTGAAGACGGCGAAGATGAGAAAGATCAGCGCCGTCTCGAGATCGAGGACGGCCATGAAGACGAAAATGACGATCGGCGTCAGTCCAGCCACGATCAGCTGGGGCAGGTACTGGCCGAAGAAGATGTCGAGCTGCTCGACGCCCTCGACCAGGGTCAGGACACTCGCGCCCGTATGCCGGGCGTCGAAGTATGCGGGGCCGAGGCTGAGGACCTTTTCATACAGCGTCGACCGTACGCGGACCTTCATGAGCGCGGCGGTCGTGTTGGCGACCTCGTCGCGGACGAACATCAGCACCGCCCGCACCACGATGAGCGTTGCGATCAACGCGAGCGTACCGACCAGCGCATCGAAGGGCGCACCGCCGATTGCGCGCGCCATGACCTGGCCTGTCAACGTGAGACGCCAGAGTGCCACGGGTAAACCGGCTAGCCCAACCAGTGCCGCGAGCGCGATGCGGCCGCGCAGGCCGCTGGTCATGCGAATCAGTCGCCAATCGAAGTACATGCAACTCCTCGCTTATGCTAATCGGAGGTGGTAAACGCGGAGGAGTTGCGCGAGGCGCTCCGCGAGCGAGGCCTGCGTATGACCCCGCAGCGACAGCTCATCCTCGATGCGATCGCCTCGATGCGCGGCCACATCTCAGTGGATCAGGTCCACCAGTACGTGGTCCGCCAGTTTCCAGACGTTCACATCACCACCGTGTACCGCACCCTGGAAGTGCTCGAAGAACTGGGCGTGGTACGGCACGCGCATTTTCACGATGGCGTTGCGCAGTACCAGCGGACAGACGAGCCGCCACACCAGCACATGGTCTGCGTCGGTTGCGGCGCGGATACCGAGCTCGACCTCGAGATTCTGGAGCCGCTGGCGTCAGAGCTGATGCGGCGCTATCACTTCAAGGCTGACCTTGCGCACACTGCGATCGTGGGCCGCTGCGCGGCGTGTCAGGTGCCTGAATAGCGCGGAGCCCGCTTGTCCCTGAACGACGCTCTGCCCTCGGCGTAGTCGGCTGTGCCTCTAACCAGCGCGGTGAGGTGCTGCTCATAGTCGGTGTATTCATCCAGCTCGCCGAGTACGGAGCGGTTCACCGAGAGCTTCCACGCGGCATACGTGAGTGTCGGTCCGCTCGCTAGCGCGTCCAGGAAGTCTGCGAGTTCACGTTCGAACATGTCACCGGGCCAGACGCGCTGAAAAAAGCCAATGCGCTCGGCTTCGTGCGCGTCGATCACCCGACCCGTCATGAGCAGGTCCATGGCGCGGGATTGACCGATCAAGCGCGGCAGCAACAGCGGCGCGCCCTGGCCGGCGAAGATGGCGCGCGTCGCGCGGATGTCGCCGACCAGTGCATCGGCGTGACCGACGCGAAAATCGCACGCGAGCGAAAGCACCCAGGCCGTCCCGTGACAGCGCCCGTGTATCGCCGCGACCGCCGGTTTCGGTAGCTCCAGCAGACGCTTGACGAGCAGGTGGTGCAGGCCGCGGTCGTTGTTGATGCCCTCGGGGTCACCGCCACGAGTGCGCACGCCCATGCCTTCGCCGATGTCGTCACCCGAGGAGAACACTCGGCCGGCGCCGCGGAACACGAGCACTCGCGTGCTTGCGTCGGCGGCGACCGACTCGATGGCATCCAGCAAATCTTCGAGCATTGGCCAGGTGATGGCGTTCAGCCGCTCGGGCCGATTCAGGGTGATCCGAGCGACGGGTCCAGCGTGCTCGAACAGGATGCTCACGAGGGGGTAACCCGCACCATGCCTCGAACCGTCGTGCCCTGAAGCTGGGTGACGTCGATGATCAATGCGGCGCCGCGCCTGTTGACGTCGTGGTTCTGTTCGACTTCGGGCGCCAGGGCGTAGACGCGTTCGCGCACTTCGGAGTCCGTCTCGACATGTCCGCGGCCCTGCAGGATGAGCGTCGTTCGCGACCGACTATCACGGTACAGCAGCGAAACGCGGTCGTTGCGTGACATCGCGCGCACGATTCCACCGTCGGCGTTGCGGACCCAGATGCAGAGCTGGGTATCGCTGTACACCTGCGTGGAGCCGCGCAGGGACAGCACCGGTTGACCGTCCTCGTCGACGTAGGCGACCACCATGGGCGTGCTGTTGGCGAGCGCCGCGTTGATCGTGCCGCGGACGAACTCGGGCAAGCGATCGAACTGCAGGGGCGCGGCAGCCTGCTGCGCCTGTTCGATGCGCATGATCTTGTCCTGGCCGTCGAACGAGAACGTGAGCGAGAGCTTCTGAGGCGCTGCTCCGAGCGGGGGCAGCTCGCCGCTTGCCACGACTTTGCCGGCCTGCTCGACGGGCGTCGAAAAGCCGGCGTGGATGAGGGTGGGCGTGAGCGGCCACTGGCCGGTCACGCGCTTCAGCACGTTGGCATGCCCGGTGATCTCATCCTGGCCCAGTACCAGCACAACGTCTTCGGCCAAAAATTCTCCGGCGCGTGCGGCGGCCGATGATTCACCAGTGCGCAACGCTTTGATGTATGCCTCTGCGGCGCGAATGCGGGCGGTGCTCATGGCGCCACGTTAGGCGCCGCGCACCTGGTCGCGCCATGCGCCGTAGCCCCGACGGAAGTACATCAGCGGTTGAGTGCCGGGTGCGGGCGGCTGGCCGCCATCAACCCTGCCCACCACGATGACGTGGTCGCCTCCGTCTGTTTCGCTCACCATCACGCACTCCGCGTATGCGAGCGTGTCGCGGTGCAGCCACGGCAAGCCGTGCCGTGTCGGTCGCCAGGCGAGGTTCGCCCAGCGGTCCGGCTCGCGGCTGGCAAATCGATTGGACAGTTCACCGCGGCCAGCCGACAGGTAATTGACCACGAAGCGGCCCGAGTACCGCAGGGCGTCCAACGTGGAGCTGCGGCGGTCGATGCACACGAGCAAAAGCGGTGGGTCCGCCGAGAGGCTACAGATCGCGGTGCACGTCAACCCCTTCGGCTGGCCCGCGTCGTCGAGCGTGGTGACGACCGTAACGCCCGACGGGAAGGCGCTCATGATGGCGAAGAACGTCGCCTTGTCAACGGGCGTGGCGGGTCCAGTCGGCGCCCGGGCGGGAGCACCCTCCGAGTACACCGCGTGCGCCAGGGCAGCGTCAGACATGCCGAGCGCGACGGCGACCTTGTGAAAGGTCGTGCTGCGCGGGTCAGCCCGGTCGCCGCGCAGGAGCTGATAGACGTGGGACACGCTCATGCCCGCCTCGGCCGCGAACTCCGCTGGCGTACGGTCGACTTCAGCGAGCCGAGCTTGCAGAAACTCGCCGAAACGTGATGGTGCCTGGCTGACAGCGCGGCGGGGCACGCGCTGAATGGTAGCAACCTATTGCGCGATCGCGCACAAAAAGTGCGCTTTCGCGTTCACGCCTGCTAGGCTAGGCCTGTGGCGATGCGGCTCGGCGCCTCTCGACCTTTCAAGTACCTGCTCGCGCTCGGCGTCTTCACCGCCTTCCTGATCGCCTGGAACCTGGTCGTGGGGGTCGGACGCTACCCCGAGTTCATTCTGCCCCGACCGGGCACGGTCTGGGGCCGCCTGCTCGTGCTCGCGACCGACGGCACGCTGTGGCGCCATGCCGATGTCACCGCTCAGGAGGCGCTCGGCGGCTTCCTGATCGGACTAGCCTTCGCCACGGCCGTCGGCTACCCGTTGGCCAAGTCGCCCCTGCTCGAAAGAGTATTCGCGCCCTACCTGGTCGCTTCGCAATCCATTCCCCTCGTCGCCCTGGCTCCACTTCTGGTCCTGTGGTTCGGCTTTGGCCTGACCTCCAAAGTGCTGGCGGCGGCGATCATTTCCTTCTTTCCCCTGCTCGTGAACGTGATCGTCGGCGTGCGGGGAGTGGCGCCAGAGAGCCGCGACCTCATGCGTAGCTTTGCCGCGTCACGCTGGGATGTTTTCGCCAAGCTCGAGGTGCCTGCCGCGTTACCGGTGTATCTGGGCGGCGCTCGAGTGGGTATCACGCTGTCCGTCATCGGCGCCGTCGTCGGAGAGTTCGTGGGCGCCGATGCGGGCCTCGGATACCTCATTGCGCAATCGCGCGGTCTCTTCGACACGGTCACCCTATTTGTCGCCCTGGTGACGCTCATGGCCATGGCGCTGCTGTTTTACGGAGCGGTGGCGTGGCTCGAGCGCCTTCTGCTCTCCAACAGACGAAAGGAGTCGCTCGCATGAGCCGACCCCGCCTTCTTGCAAGCGTAGCGCTCGTGGGGCTTCTGGCAACCGCGTGCGTCCCGGCCGTCAGGCAGCAACCGACGCCAATGGCCCTCCAGGACGTGCGCATCGGCATGGCGTTCATCCCGAATGTTCAGTTCGCGCCGTTCTACGTGGCCGACGATAAGGGCTACTTCGCGGCCGAAGGCATCAAACCCAATTTCGACTACGGCTTCGAGCAGGACGTCGTGGCGCTCACGGCGCAAGACCAGTTGATCTTTACCAATGCCGGCGGACCGACCGCGATCATCGCTCGCTCGCACGGCGTGCCGGTGCAGTACTTCATCAAGGAATATCAGACGCTGCCGATCGCGGTGTTCGGCCTCGCCGACAAGGGCATCCGGACAGTCGACGATCTGCGCGGCAAGACGGTCGGGCAGCCGATGCCATCGGGTGAGACGTTCATCGGCTTCGAGGTCATGCTGCGCAAGGCTGGCCTGAAGGACGCGGACATGCAGGTCACCACGGTCGGGTTCACCCAGGTCGAGTCTGTGTTGAACGACAAGGTGGATGCGGCAGTCGGCTATTCGGTCAACGAGCCACTGCAGTTGAAGGCGCAGGGACGCGAGACGTTCGAGATCGACCTGAAAGATGTGGCGCCTGAGGTGGCCGGCGACGGCATCATCGCCAGTGAGACGACGCTGCGTGACAAGCCTGAGTTGGCCCGCGCGTTTGCTCGCGCGTTCCTGCACGGGTTGTCCGATACGGTCGCGGATCCCGAGGCCGCGTTTCAGACGACGCTGAAGTACGTACCCGACGCGGCGAAAGACGCGACGGTGAAGCAGGCCCAGCACGACATCCTGATGAAGGTGGTGAACGATTACTGGAAGACGTCAGGAAAGCTCGGGGAGTCCGATCCGAAACTCTGGGATCAGACGCAGGGCGTGCTGAAAGATGCGGGCCTGATCGATAGCGAGACCGACATGTCCAAAGCCGT
>JAFAPL010000006.1 GCA_019247135.1 Chloroflexota bacterium
GGAGTCAACACGGCGAAGCTCTGCCACAACTGGCGGTAGAGGCCCGCGGCACGCACCTCGTCCATGACCACCGCGTCCGCCGCGCGCAAGATCTCCAGACGCTCCGCGTTGACCTCGCCCAGCACGCGGATGCTCAGGCCCGGGCCAGGGAATGGATGGCGCCAGACCATCTCCTCAGGCAGACCGAGCGCCGCGCCTACTTCACGTACTTCGTCTTTGAACAGATAGCGCAACGGCTCGACCAGACGGAATGGCAGATTCTCCGGAAGCCCCACGTTGTGGTGCGTTTTGATGCGCGTCGCCGCGGTGGCCGTATCGTGGCTGGTGCTTTCGATCACGTCGGGATACAGCGTGCCCTGTGCCAGAAAATCGATGTGGCCGAGTTTGCGCGCCTCGACGGCGAAGATGCGGATAAATTCGGCTCCGACGATCCGCCGCTTTTCTTCCGGATCGGTCACGCCGGCCAGGCGACCCAGGAACGAGTCCGCCGCGTCGACGTGGATCAATCGCATGCCCAGGTGTCGTTCGAAGGTGTCGACCACACGCCGCGGCTCCCCCTGCCTGAGGAGCCCGTTGTCGACGAAGATGCATGTGAGCTGATCGCCGACTGCCCTGTGAACCAGGAGCGCGACCACAGCGGAGTCCACTCCGCCCGAGAGCGCGCAAATGACGCGACCGGGTCCCACCTGCTGACGGATGCTGTCGATGGTGCCGTCTACGAACGATTGGGTCGTCCAGTTGCCGGTGCAGCCGCATACTTCGGTGAGAAAGTTTCCGAGCAGCTGCGAGCCAAAGCTGGTGTGGACCACCTCCGGATGAAACTGCAGACCGAAGATGCCGTCGCCGTTCCACATCGCGGCCGCGGGCGAGTTGTCGCTCGTCGCGGCGGCGCAAAAGCCAGGTGGCAGCTCACGCACCATGTCGCCGTGGCTCATCCACACCGAGAATTCCGCCGGGAGTCCGCGAAAGATCGCCGCCGGCGGATGGTTGACGCGTACCACCGCCGGCCCGTACTCCCTGCGCGTTCCGGGCTCCACCTCGCCGCCGAGCTGGTGGGCCAGCAGGTGCATGCCGTAGCAAATACCCAGAATGGGTTTTCCGGCGTCCAGGATATGGCGCGGAATGAGCGGAGCGTTCGGTCCATAAACGCTGGCAGGACCGCCCGACAAAATGAAGCCCTTCGGCCGCAAGGCTTCGAATCGATCCAGCGGCGCATCGTGTGGAATCAGCTCGCAATAAACGTGATGCTCGCGCACGCGTCGCGCGATCAGCTGTGCGTATTGTGAGCCAAAATCCACCACCGCCACGGCGTCGCGCTCCTGCTGCGCCGCGGCTGGCTGGCGGACCTCGGCCTGAACCGCCTCCGCCGTCTGCGCTTCGGCGACTTCGAGGTACGTTCCGACTTCGAGGTCGTCGCTGATTGCTACGCGGTGCGACTCGGGACTCACGCCTGCGAAAGCTGCCAGCTCTTGCCTTCGGTCTTAATGGCTGGAGCGATCACCATCTCTACCTGATGCATGTCGCGCAACGTCTGCGCTCCACACACGCCCATACAGGTTCGCAGTGCGCCGACCAGGTTCTGCGTCCCGTTGGTGAGGCTCGTCGGGCCGAACAGTATTTGCTCCAGGGTTCCGTTCGCGCCCACTTTGATGCGCGTGCCGCGCGGCAGGCCCGCGTGCGGCGTGGCCATGCCCCAGTGGTGACCTTTGCCTGGTGCCTCCACGGCCTGAGCAAACGGTGAGCCGATCATCACTGCGTCCGCTCCACTCGCGAACGCTTTGCACACGTCACCACCGGTCCGCATCCCGCCGTCAGTGATCACAGGCACGTAGCGACCGGTTCGGCGCAGCCACGTATCGCGTGCGGCGGCGCAATCCAGCGTTGCCGTGACCTGTGGAACGCCAATGCCCAGCACTTCGCGGCTGGTGCACGCGGCACCAGGTCCAACTCCGACCAGCAGACCGGCGATGCCTGTTTCGATCAACTCCAGGGCGGCATCGAAACCAACGCAGTTGCCGACCACCACTGGCAGCTTCAACGTGCGACAAAATCGCGTGAAATCGAGCGGAGCCGTGCCGTCACGCGACCTGAATCGACGCGAAGTGACAGTCGATTGCACGACGAAGATATCGCCGCCGGCCTCGGCCACGATCGGTCCGAGCCGGTCGGCCAGACTCGGCGTCGACGAAACCGCGGCGATGACGCCACCAGCCTTTATTTCTTCGACGCGGCGCGCCACCAGGTCGTCCCGGATCGGCGCCTGGTAGAGATGCTGCATGAGCTCGGTCACGCTTTCACGCGGTGCGGCGGCGATTTCAGCCAGTGGCTCCGCCGGGCGCTCATAGCGTGTCTGCAGCCCCTCCAGGTTCAGGACGGCCAGGCCGCCGAGGCGACCGAGTGCAATCGCGAACGGGACGTCGACCACACCATCCATGGCCGATGCGACGATTGGAATCGGAAAATGGTGGCCGCCGACACTCCAGCTCAGGTCCACATCGCTGGGGTCGAGGGTCTCTACGCCGGGCACGATCGCGACGTCGTCGAAGCCGTACGCGGCGCGCAGGCGTTTGGGTTGGGCCGGGACGAGGTCGAGGTCCTCGCTCGTGCTGGAGGTAGGGGTTGATTCGGTCCGTGGCGGCTCGGTCCAGGTCGAGGTCATTCACGCTCCCCAGGGCAAAACACAAGCGCCCCGGAGTGAGACACTCTCGGGGCGCTTTCGGCGCTGACAACGGTGCCGTCAAGTGGCCAGATCGTCCACCTCCGGCAATGGGGGTCCATGCTTGATACTAGCAGTAGTCACGGCTGGCGGCGATAGTCCCGCGGCCGGCGCAGGGTCCGCGCTACAGTGCCACGCCAGCACGCGTCAGCCGCGCGGGCTCGGCCTATCGAATCCTTCAGGATGTTCCGAAACGTGCTAAACTGACGGTTTGGGAACCCTGTTCGTAGTGGCGACCCCGATCGGTAATCTGGAAGACATTACCCTGCGTGCGGTGCGAATCCTCAACACTGTCCCGCTCGTCGCGGCTGAGGATACGCGGCACACGCGCACGCTTTTTCGAGCCCACGCGATCCACACGCCATTGGCCAGCTTTCACGAGTTCACCTCGCCCGCGCGTCGCGGCCGCCTCGTCCAGCACCTCGAGGAGGGCGACGTTGCTCTGGTCACGGACGCGGGCATGCCTGGCATCTCCGATCCGGGTTACCCACTCATCCGCGACGCCCTCTCCGCGGGCCACGACGTCGTCGCGGTACCGGGCGCCTCTGCCGTGACTACCGCGCTGGTCGTCTCGGGCCTGCCGCTGCACTCGTTCTGTTTCATTGGCTTCCTGCCGCGAACATCCAGTCAGCGCAAAAAAGTGTTCCAGCAACATGCGGAATCCGACAGCACCCTGGTCGCGTTCGAGTCGCCGCATCGGCTACTCACCGCCTTGCGCGACCTGGTCGCCGCGCTCGGTCCTGATCGACCGCTGGCCGTCGCGCGCGAGCTCACCAAGCACTTCGAGGACGTCTTTCGCGGCACGGCCGCGCAATCAGTCGCGCATTTCGAACAACACGCTCCGCGCGGTGAGTTCACACTGGTCATCGGCTCACGTTCGGCCCCCGTACCCGGCGGTGCCGCATGACGGCGACAGGCCTGGTCGACACGCACGCGCACCTCATGGACGCGGCGTTCGAGGCTGACCTGGAAGAGGTCGTGCAAGGCGCACGCGCAGCGGGCGTCAACGGCTTCGCTCTCGTCGGGTATGACCTTTCCACTAGTCGCGCGGCAATCGATCTGGCCCAACGCATCGAGGGCGCCTGCGCCAGCGTCGGAATTCATCCCAACTCGGCCGGTATGCACACGCATGATCACTTCGACGCGATCGAGCAGCTCACCCGGCATCCTGTCGTCGCGGCTGTCGGCGAAACCGGGCTCGACTACTATCGCGACCGTACGCCGCCGAGTCGCCAGCGCGAGGCACTGGAATGGCACCTGCGTCTGGCGGAGGCGTGCCGCCTGCCTGTGATCGTCCACAACCGTGAGGCTGACGCCGACCTGGCGGAAGCGCTGGAACGCTCTGCCGCGCGACGCACCTCGGCCGACGTGCCAGGTGTGCTGCACTGCTTCACCTCCACCGATTCGGGCTACCTCGCACGCGTGCTGGAGGCGGGGTATTTCGTCTCGTTCGCGGGCAACCTGACCTTCAAGAACGCCCAGGCTGTTCGAGCCATGGCGGCCAGGGTGCCGCTGGAGCGACTGCTCGTCGAAACGGACTGTCCCTTCATGGCTCCCGTGCCGCACCGCGGTCGACGCAACGAGCCCGCATTTGTCCGCGACACGGCCCAGTGTCTGGCCGACATCCGCGGC
>JAFAPL010000344.1 GCA_019247135.1 Chloroflexota bacterium
CCAGCTGAGAACTTCACGAAGGAATCAATCCTTTCGGCTTTGAGTTAGTGAACGTGGCCAGATCTACGATCCTCGTTCTTACCAACCTGTTCCCACCGCACTATTTCGGCGGGTATGAGTTGGCTTGTGCCGACGTGGTCGAGGGTCTGCGCAAGAGAGGCTGGCATCCGCTTGTATTGACGAGCTCGGGAGGGACACGCCTACCGCCGCGCGAGCCCGCTGTTTTAAGACTGCTGCAGCTCAATTTGCCCGGCATGGCGACTCCGCGGAGAACGATGGCAATAGCGGGGCCTATTTGGAATCGATTTGTGCTGCAGGTGGTGAGCAGTCTCGTCTCGGCGCGCATTCTTCACGTCTTCAATCCGTCAGGTCTGGGGGGTCTGCTCCTGGATGGCATCCACTCGCAGCCCCGACCCGTTGTGCATGACGTCTCGGATCCCTGGCTCTTGGACGCCTTCCGTGGAGATTTTTGGTTCAACTTTGTGAAGTCGCGCGCGGGCACACGTCCGAAGCGCATCGCGAAGGCCGCCTTGCTTCGTGGAATCCGGCAACTGCTGCCTGTTTATCCGATTGCACTTGACCTGACCAAGTCCTACTTTCGGAGTCACTTCCTCAAAGAACAATTTGCCCGGAATGGCATGATTGTAGATGGCGTCCCAATCATCCATCATGGTATACGGATCGCGGACTTCGCCACATGCGAGACGCCAGTGGACCGCTCGGCCATCTTGTTTGCCGGGCGGATCAGCCCGGAAAAAGGCGTTCACGTGATGCTCCAAGCTGTCGGCCTGCTCAAAGATAAGCCGTTGATGCTGGGGCGCCGAATCTCAGTTGTCGGGCCGTCTCCTGATCTCGACTACTGGCATACTGTCCAGAAGACGGCTCGCCAGATAACGAGCTCGATGCAAATTGACCTCCGAGGGCAGATTCCGAGAAGACAGGTGCCCAACCTGCTGGCGAATCACGGCATTTTTGTGCTGCCGGCAGTGTGGGATGAACCATTCAGCATAGGGTTGTTAGAAGCGATGGCGGCTGGACTTGCCGTGGTGGCAACGTCTACCGGCGGCTCTAGCGAGGTCCTCAGGGACGGCGAGAACGCATTGGTTGTGCGCAGAGATGACCCACGCGAATTGGCCGACGCGTTGCTACGTGTGCTATCGGACGATGACTTGCGGCGTAGGCTTGCTCGGGGGGCACGCGAAAGCGTGCGACGCTTCGACCTTGACCAAAGCATTGACGCTATCGAAAGCCACATCCACCATGTGGCCACTTGAGACGAAATACAAATTCAGTACAGAGTTCCAGACTGCTCGATCAATAACGATCGCGGAGTTACTCCAAGATGTTGCGGTGGCGTGAACAGCCCGTGGTACCCAGGCCCTCAGTAGATCTGTCGGTCGTAGTGAATGCGCATCGCGAAGGTCGGCTGTTGCACCGCACCTTGCGAAGCGTTCAGCGTTCGCGCGAGTGCGCCGCGTCCGTGGGCATTAGCACTGAACTGATCGTTGTGGTTGATGTGCCCGACGAGCCGACCCTGCAGTACCTGCGCGGACATTCGCCGGATGGTGCACTCATCGAGCCCACGAGCTTCGGTGATCTCGCGCTGGCACGCAACCGCGGCGTGGAAGTAGCCGCCGGACGATTCGTCGCGTTCCTCGACGGCGATGACCTGATGGGCCAGACCTGGCTGGCAGCGGCGTTCCGCCAGGCGTGCGGCGCGCGCGTCGACTGCGTCTATTACCCCGAATACGTCGTCCAATTCGAGAATCTTGATTTGTTCATCCATTCGCGAGGAACACAGGATGGACAGTTTCGAGCAACGGACCTCCTCGAACATAATTGCTGGAACTCAGCGCACTTCCTTGCTCCGCGCACTGTGCTCCAGCAACTGCCGTTTACACCAACACCGATCTCATCGGGTTTCGGCTACGAGGACTGGCACTGGTATGCCGAGCTCGTCGCACGCGGCACGGATATCGTTATCGTGCCCGAAACATGCATGTTTTACCGTAGGAAGTTGCGAGGTTCGCAATACGCCGCCAGTCAGGCCGCAGATGTGGTAGTTCAACCATCACGTCTGTTCGACCCTGAACGGTTTGCGCTGCTGTTTGGTTGGGACATGGCGCGGCAAGTGACTACCCCAGCGACCGATGCGATGCCGGCGCGCACCCCGGACCGCGCGAGCCAGCGTCTCAGACGTTACGCCGGATGGTCTTACCGTCACGCTGCACCGTGGCTCAGGCCAGTCGTGGCAACCAGCCCCTGGCTACGCCACAGAATCCAGCGCCTCATTGCGCCATTCAGAACTGCCCCAACTCCCCAACGCCAGTTCCCCAACTGGCTGCTCGCTGAGTGGCGCCGCATGCATGACGTCGAGCCAACCATCTTTCCCGAACAGTCGCTGTTGAACACGATCGTCGAATACCAGGTCCCGCGCTCGAGAATTGCCGCCAGCTATGTGGATTTATGTCGTCGCTATGGAAGCGGCGTATCTCACCTGCTACTGGTGCCATGGTTGAAGGCGGGCGGCTCAGACCTCGAAACCATCAACTACGCGCGTGCCCTCGCACATGAGGGCCTCGCAACTGGCGTCGTGGTCATCGCCACCGAAAATGTGGTTTCCCCATGGGCCGAACGGTTGCCAGACAATGTCCGCTTCATCGACTTCGGTAGACTCTACGGCTCCTTATGGCGACAGGACCAGGAGAAACTGCTGACGCGTCTTGTGCTGCAGATGCGGCCAGCCGTTGTCCACATCATCAATTCGGACCTGGCGTATCGTGTCCTGCGGCGACACGGCCAAGCCCTGCGCTCTGCCTCACGTATCTTCGTAAGCATATTCTGTCCAGACGAAACCCCAGAGGGCATGTCCGTCGGCTATGCATTCAACTACCTCCCCGACTGCTTCGATTACATCGACGGCGTCTTCTCAGATAATCAGACGGTTCTCGATCTGCTCAGGCGTACCTACGCTTTCGATCCTGCCAAACTCCACACGCACTACCAGCCGCTGCACTCCCCGCCACGCTTGGCCGTCCCGCCCTCCGCGACACACACCAGACTCAATGTCCTCTGGGCCGGCCGACTCGATCGACAGAAACGTCCAGATTTGTTGCTGGCTATCGCCGACGCAAGTGCGTCATTACCAATAACATTTCACGTCTACGGTTCCAGCCTGATCGATGGTGACCTGTACTCCCACCAGTTTACCCGCCACCCTAATGTGGAGTACCACGGCTCATTTGATGGCTTCGCTGACATTCCTCCTACTGCCTACGACGTGTTTCTCCACACCGCCCAGTGGGAAGGTTTACCCAACATCCTCATGGAAGCGATCGCCACCGGACTGCCAGTCATCGCAGCTGACGTCGGCGGCGTCCGCGAACTCATTCGCAACCATGACACGGGGTTCCTCATCACTCCTTACGACGATGTGGCGCAATACGTGCGTTGCCTGCATGCTCTGCACCGAGATCCAAGCCTGCTCACTACTGTGCTCGCCAACGCGCATCGCTTGCTCAACGAACGACATTCCTGGCGATACTTCGTCGCCACCCTCCAGGCTCAACCTGGCTATACCCTGCCCCAGCACCAGACCACTCCTCATGCCTCGCATTCCCAATGTTCCGCTCTGCCCTACTCTAGTCTCACTATCCCACCTCGGCCCGATCTCCCTCACGTCATCCATCATCCCACCGCGAGCCGCGGAAGTGCGTAAGCTCGTCGGGGCTGCGCTGCGTGCACTTGATCCGACGACATCTAGAACCCCGTTGCAGGCGCAGTGCGCAATTGGCAAGTCGTTGGTCTGCCCCGAACACATAAATGCTGTTCCTCTGGCTGTCCATGGGACATGGCTGGCCGTAACCGTGGTCGGACTCTGGCATTTGGCTCAGTATGGACTATCGATTCCCACCTGGGATGATTGGAACATCATTCCGTATGCGGCGGGGCGAGAGCCGATCACGTGGGGCTGGTTGTGGTCGTTCCATATGGATCACCGCATTCCGCTGCCGCGGTTGCTGTTCGTGGCGCTCTTCAGACTGAGTGGTGGTGATGTTCGAGCCGTCATGCTGCTCAACGTGCTCTTGCTCAGCGGTGCGGCGCTGCTCGGCATGCTTGTCGCTCGGCAACGGACAGGACACACCCGAGTCACCGACGCGCTCATCCCGCTCAGTCTGGTGGGCATCGCCAATTACGCAAATCTCCTCTCGGCCAATCAGATCCAGTACATCTCGTCGATTGCGCTGTTCGCCGTGGTGGTGTACCTGCTCATGGGGCGACCGGAGTGGTTCGGGTTGTCGACGGTTGCAGTCATTGGGATCTGCTCCATCTGCCTGCCGCTCACCGGCAGCACGGGCCTGGCGCTGACGATACCGCAGATCGCGGTGCTTCCGCTGGCCGCATGGCAGCATCGCGAGCGGCGGGAACGGAGCGTCCGGTTGGCGCGCTGGCTGGCTGTCCTGGTTGCGGTGGTGCTGGTGGCTCTCGTGGCGGCGTACAACGTCTTCGGCGAGCGGCCAGACTCGGCGGTGAGTCAGCCGGCGTCGAGCATCCAGGAAATGTTCGTGACCATCGCCCAATTCGCCGCGGTCTCGTTCGCGGCGCCCCCGTTCTCGTTCAGCACGCCCGCGCGATTGAGCAACAGCCTGCCAGGAATGGTCACGGCGTACTTTTCAGCGGATTGGGTCGCTCGAACATGGCGATTGCGTGCAGTCGTCTTGCTTGGCGCTCTCGGGATTGCCGTCATCGGCCTCGCGCTGCCAGTGGTACGCCGTCAGCGACCAATGCGACAGGCGCTCGGCGCGCTCGGTTGCCTGGCAGCCGTGGGCACGCTCGCATTTGCGATCGGCTATGCACGAGGGTCGGCGTTGGAACAGCGCTACATCACGCTCGGCGCGGTGCTGCTTGTCGTCACCTACTTATGCCTGCGGCTGGTGCGACATTCAGCCGCCACGGCAGCCTCGTGGGCTCTATTGATGATCAGTCTCGTGTTGTTGCCGTGGAACGTGTTCCAGGCGATCAGTTTCGGTGAGACGCGCAGGGCATTCGAGGCTGACCTGGTTTCCGACATCCGCGCCGGCGTCCCAGTTGACGTCCTCGGCACGCGATATTACGAGCATCTGTGGGGCG
Organism: Chloroflexota bacterium; assembly: GCA_019247135.1. The sequence goes on from JAFAPL010000344.1 coordinate 5,131, forward strand.
ATCCTTCACTCGCCACGAGTGTGCTCAAGGAGATGCGCGACGACAACATTGGACCATTTGCGTCTGGCGATCTGGTGCTGAACGAGGCGCCACCAGCAGTTGTGGCCGAGCAGCCTCTGAGCACAGCGCCGACGAGCGCGCACAACATGAGCCTGTTCGAAGACCAGTGGAGCGGTCGTGGGAGTGATTCTTATTTGCTCTACGCCGTTGATTCCCCGCGCGTGGCGGGTGTGCGGTTAAAATACCGACTCTCGAACGCGACGTCCAGTCCCGCTTTGCTGCAGGTTGCCTGGTCCGAATCCTCAGCACCGGAATTCGACCAGCCAGGGCACGCGTTTGTGCGCTCTTCCGCTCGTGCGGACGGACAGCCGGAGGAAGTCGTCGCCTGGATCGATGCGCCGGTGAACACGCTGCGGGTTACGCCCGACAACAAGGCCACATCGTTCACACTCGACGAAATTGTGCTTCTTCTCTCCAGCTCATGACGGAGACACTGTGCGGCTGCTGATCCTCGGCGGCGGAGCCGTGGTGACCGAGTATTACCTGCCCGCCTTGCGCGCGCTGGGCTGGCTGGAGGACGCGGTCGTGGTCGACCCGTCTCGACGAGCGCTGGAGTCACTTCACGCGGTGGCTCCTTCGCTGCGGGTGGACGCGATCGGGTTCGACGCGGCCCTTGCGGATCCGTCGGTCGGCGACCGCTTCGACGCGGCCATCATCGCGCTCCCGAACGCGCTCCACGAGCGCGCGGTGGCGACTGCGTTGCACCGTGGTTTGAACGTCCTGTGCGAAAAACCGCTCGCGATGACCCGCGACGCGTGCTGCAGCCTCGCGGACCTCGCGCGAACCGCAAACCGAACACTCGCCGTAGGCATGGTCCGCCGTCTGGTGCCGAGTTTCGAGCTGCTCCAGGCCGCCTTGCGGCGCAAGCTCATCGGCGACCTGGTTCGCATCGAGATCCAGGATGGCGAGCCGTACGCGTGGCTGTCGGACTCCGGTGCATTCTTTCGGCCCGAAAACGGCGGAGTGCTGGCGGATATGGGCGTGCACTACCTGGATTGGCTGCAGGAGATCTGCGGGCCGTTGACGCCCCTCGCGTATTCGGACGATTGGCGGGGTGGCGTGGAAGCCAATGCGGAGCTCGAGCTTAAGAATGGCGCCGGCCTGACGGCGCGGCTGAAGCTGTCACGCACGCGGCGCTTGCGGAACGAAATGGTGTGCTATGGCACGGCTGGGACGCTGAGCCTGAGAAAAGACGAGCTCGACCGGTGCGCATGGCAAACCGCGGACGGTGAAACACTGCTGGTGCGGGACGAGCCCGGCGCGGATCAGCTGGAGAGCGCGTTCGTGCGTGAGCTGGTGGAGTTTGGCGGGAGTATCGAGCGTGGAACGCCGCCCCGCGTGCCGGCCGAAGAAGCGACCAAGACGGTCGATGTCATCGAGTGGGCCTATGCGCACCACACTGACAGGCATCCGCGCTCTCGCGGCGCGGCGGACGCTCCGAGTGGTGCTGGCCCGAAACGCGACGACACAGCCATGCCCGACGGTAAAGTCTTCGTTACTGGCGGAACGGGGTTCATTGGATCGCACCTGATCCAGCGATTGGCCGAGACGCCCCAGAACGCGATCGTCGCACCGGTGCGCAGCTATCGCACGTGTGCGGAGATCGCACGGTACCCAGTCGACATGCCACGGCTTGATCTGCTCGATCCTGCTTCGGTACGCCAGGCGATCCGTGGCTCGCGGTACGTCTTTCACCTGGCCTACGGCAGAGACGAGGCGGATGCGGAGCGCGTCACGGTCCAGGGCACGCGCACGGTGGTGGAGGCTGCCATCGCGGAGCGCTGTCAAGCCGTCGTCATTCTGAGCACCATCTATGTGTTCGGCCGACCGGACGGTGCAGTCAACGAGTCCTGGCCGTACTCGCCAATCGGTGGCACGTATGGACGGACGAAGGCCCAGATGGAGCGCTGGTGTCTCGAGCGCAGCGCGACGTCGGGCGAGACGCGAATGGTCGTGCTGAACCCGGGCTGCGTGTACGGTCCGCGCGGCGGCGCCTACACCGAGATGCCCGTGCAAATGGCGCGAGACGGAGGGTTCTGCTGGATCGACCAGGGCCAGGGCACGATGAATTACGCGTACGTCGACAACGTGGTCGACGCGATATTCGCGGCCGCGACGTGCCCAGAAGCACACGGCCAGCGATTCATCGTGTGTGACGGTGCGACAACCTGGCGCAGCTTTTTCGAGGAGCTGTTCGGTCCGGAGCTCGCCAGGAGCGTGCCGTCGTATACGCCTCGAGAGCTGCATGAGATTCACGCCACGAGGCCGCGGCCCAGTGTGGCTGATGTGGCACGCCTGATCGTGCGGAACCAGGAAGTGCGCACGGCCGTACGCGAATCCAGAGCAGGCGAGCTGGCGCTGAAGACGGTGGACCGAGTGGCACCACGGCTGCTGCAGGGGGTGCGGGCACAGCCGCGGCGAAACGGTGTGCACGCCGCGAGCGAACCGATGGGAGCGCCGCTGCCGCCGGAGTGGCTCGCAGACCTCTATGCACCATCGCGGTCGGTCTACGTTGCGGATAAAGCGCGGCGTGTGCTCGGCTGGTCGCCGCGGGTGGACCTGGTGGATGGGCTGGCGAGAACACGCAGGTGGCTGGTAGAGAACGGCCTCGCTGACTCGGCGACGTGCTCGGCGGTGTCGTAAGCGTAGATGATGTCAGTGATTGCTCCAGCTGACGGCCGCGTCCAAGCCGACGGCAGGCGCGACGGCGTGCGAGTCGTATTCGTGTCTTACCGCAGACCCGCCGTCGACGGGGATGGCGGAAACCACCGCACGTACCAGATTCTGCTGGACCTGCAAGCCGAGTTCGGACCCGAGAATGTGTGGTCGCTCAGTCTGGAAGAGTGGATCGCAGATTCAAAGCCCGTCATTCAGCCGACCACCAACCGCTGGCGCGACCTGGTCGCACGCATGCGCCGCCGCGCCGGCAGAACGTTCGAAAATCCGTACAAGCTGCTCACACGCGAGGCATGGTCGCATAGCGTCCGGTTCGGTACGCGCGGCGTGCTGAGGCGGGAATTCGTACAGTTTTACAGGGACCGGACTCGCGCCGACCTTTGCGTCGTCGACCATCCCATGTTCGACGACATTCGATCGAGCAATCAAGAGCTAGGTATCTCGACCGTCATCGCAACGCACAATATCGAATCGCTCGACGTCGGCCGCGTGCGACTGGATCGGCAACTCCATCTACAAGCGGCGGGCGTTGATTTCGCAAACGAGCTGTATGCGCTGGCGCGCTATGACGAACGGTTTGCCATCTCGAAAGTCGAAGCCTCACTACTCACCGGGGTCGGCCTGAGCTGTCACTACTACCCGTACCTCCCGTGCGGACAGATACGCGAAAACCTGCTGCGCATCGCGCATGAGCGCCAGCGTCGTGCTTCCGAGCGCGATCTCTTTCTGATCGTGGGCACCGCCAATCACGCTCCCACGCGGAAGTCGCTCGAGTGGTTCCTCGAGCATGCCACGCTGTATGGCCTGCCCGCTGGAGCACGCGTGGTGGTCGTAGGTGACAAAGTGACGCAGTTGGCCCTACATAAACTTCGCGGCGTGGAGATCCGCGGCCGCGTGTCTCAAGCGGAGCTGCAACGCCTTTTGCTCCAGGCGTGCTGCGCGATCGTTCCGCAGCGTATGGGATTTGGCGCTTTGACCCGGCTACCGGAGCTCGCGTGCGCCGGTGTGCCCACACTCACATTTCCGCACGCAGCGTTGGCGATCGATCCGCCACCCGGAGTGCGCGTGTTGACCGACGACCGCTGGCACACGCTGAGCAATGCGATGATGGAAATGATCCAGCGCACACGGAATCTGGATGTGGCGGACTACGAAGATTGGGAGCGGCGTACCGCGCGACCGTTTGCCCCTGCGATGCGGCGAATACTCGAGTCACACGCGGTAACATCGTGATGACCTCAAGAACAATCGACGTGGCATTCACGCCGTTGGGCACGAACTGGCAGGGCGGACGCACGCTGGTGATGAATGCCATACGCGCGCTGCGTCTCGCCCGGTCAACCGAAGCGCATGTGCGAATCCTCGGCTCGGACAGCCAGGGCAGCAGTGAGTACGCGCGGGCCGCGGGCGCGGATGGCGTGGTCATGTACGAGGCCCCGCCGCGCTGGTCGCTGGAGCGTGTCCGCAACGCGCTCGGTGTCCGGCTCGGCAAGCACAACGCCTCCCTGGGATCGACACTCGAGCGTGCAGGGGTGCAGGTTCTTGTGGGCGAAAGTGTCAACTGGCATCTGGGGAACGTCGCGACCATAGGCTGGTTGCAGGATTTTCAACACGTGCACCTGCCAGCGCTGTTTTCCCCAACTGAGACCGCCCTACGAGATCGTAAATTCCAACAAACGATGCGTCTTGCAGACCGGTTGTTCGCGTCTCCGTGCTGTGCCGAAGACGCACGCAAGTTCGCACCTGAGTTTTCGCACAAGCTGCGCCCGATTCGACCCTACTCATCCATCGATACCAGGCTATATGAACGCGACTGTCGATCCGTCGTCACTCGGTTCGGCCTACCCGAGCGATTTCTGTACGTGCCGAACCAGTTCTGGACCCACAAGAATCACCTGGGACTGCTCGAGGCGCTTCGGATTCTGCGCGGTCGCGGCGTACGACCTCACGTCGTCTTCACCGGTTCTACACACGATTATCGTGACCCCGAGCATTTTCCGAGCCTGCAAGCAAGAATTCGAGAATGGGAGTTGACCGATTGGGTGCATTACCTTGGCATCGTGGAACACGAGGTGGTGTACGACCTGATACGCCAGTCCTTGTGTGTCGTGAATCCGTCGCTGTTCGAAGGTTGGGGATTCTCGGTCGATGAAGCGGCCGCGATCGGCAAACGTATCCTGTCATCGGACATTCCCGCGCATCGAGATCAACAGGCGCCGGCCTGTGAGTACTTCGATCCACGCAGTGTAGACGAGATCGCCGACAAGATCGAGCAGGTGTGGCTGTCAGCGGCTCCCGGTCCCGACTTGACATTGGAAGCTCGTGCGCGTCAATGCATGCCCCGCCGGATCGACGAACTCGCGCAGTCCCTGCTCAGCGGACTTCAGGAGGCGGTCAGCGCGCACGCGGCGCAATAGATGGCCAAGGCACTCCCTCTGATATCAGTTGTCATCCCGTGCCACAACGCGGAGCGATGGATCGGCGCCACACTGGCGAGCGTCGCCCAGCAAGACATGGCAGCGGCGATCGAGACCATCGTCGTCGACGACGGCTCGGTGGATGGCACCGCTGAACTGGTACGGCGCGAGTTTCCGGAGGTTGTGCTGGTTGAATGCGAGCGTGGTGGCCCGAGTCGCGCCCGCAACATCGGCACACGCCTCGCACAGGGTCAGTTCATTCAGTATCTCGATGCGGATGACTTGCTCGCGCCCGGCAAGCTGGCGCGACAGCTGGAGGTTCTGCAAAGCACAGCGGCGGACGTGGCGTACGGTGACTGGTGCGAGCTGCGCGCCAGGCCGGACGGAATGTTCGAGCCCGGCAAGACGGTATCGCGGCCTCTGATCGGTGATCCACAGATCGCGCTGTTTACGGATTTCTGGTGCCCACCCGCCGCATATCTGTTTCGTCGAGAAATCGTCGACCGGGTACGAACCTGGAACGAGGGATTGCCGATTATTCAGGACGCGCGCTTTGCGCTCGATTGTGCGTTGAATGGTGCACGCTTCGTGCATGCGCCCGGCCTGGCCGCGTATTACCGCCAGCACGCGGCCGGATCGGTCTCGACACGCGATCCGCTGGCATTCACGCGCGATTGTCTCGAAAATGCGCTGCAGGTCGAGCGCATCTGGGCGCGCGATGGCGGGCTGTCGAAATCTCGTACCAGAGCATTGGTACAGGTCTATGGACAGGTGGCGCGCGGCACTTATTCTCGAGCGCCGGAGCTTTTCGAGGCCGCGGTGGGGGCACTTGAACGACTCCAGCCGGGCTATCGACCGTCTGCTCCATGGCACCTCGCTCTGGCCAGCCGCTTGCTTGGCTACAGAAGAGCCGAGTCCGCGGCACTGCAGTATCGGACGGCGAAACGCGTGCTGCCGAGGCGTGCCGTCAAGGTCGTGTGTGCGTTTCCGGGAGGCCGCGCGGTGGCGCGCCACGGGCTGAAATACGCGGTGCAGTCCACGAAGCTGCCGTGGCAGCGGAAGCAGCAATTGCACAATCTGCTCGCGCAAGACGCCGCTCCGAAAAAGCTCGGCGTCTGCGCCCTGCCGGTTGCGGGTTCGCGACCACTCCAGGTCAAGGTGCCGGTGCGCGACGATCTCACTCGGTACTGGTATTTCTGGGGTTACGCACACTACGAGCGCGGTACCGTTGCGCTGCTGCGCAAGCTACTCACTGAGACACGCAGCTTCGTCGACGTCGGCGCAAACGTCGGTTACTTCACATTTTTGGCCGCGAGCATGCTCGAAGGTAGAGGTGAGGTGCACGCGTTCGAGCCGCGTTCGGATTGTTTTGCTGACCTCGAGCGGAACACACGGCAGAACCGGCTGGAGTGCGTGCGGCTGCACCGCGTCGCATTAGCGGATGTCGACGGGGATGCTCGCCTGTTCATTCCTCAGAGTGGTGGCTGGACCAACGCCTCGCTCTCGCGCGACTTCGCTGGCTCAGAGGTGTTCGAAACAGTGCCCACGATGCGTTTCGAGACGTACTGTCAAAAGCACGACGTCCAGCGGATCGAACTCATGAAAATCGACGCCGAGGGCGCCGAGCTACGAGTGCTGCACGGTATGGGCAGCCTCCTCGACGCGTGGCGACCAGACCTGATCGTGGAAGTGCTGGAGCCGTTCGAAGCCGAGCTACGAGCCTTTTTTGCGGATTCGGGCTATACACCGTTTCGCATACTGGATCAGCGCCTCGAGGAGCTTCCGCACATCATGTCTCACCCTCACTACCGCAACGTGTATTTGCGGCACGCGGCATGAAGGTCGTCCACGTTCCCTTCTGCTTTCCACCGGACGTGGTTGGGGGTACGGAGGTCTACGTCGACGCCCTTGCGCGTGAGCAGCAGCGGCGCGGGATCGAGGTCGTGGTCGCCGCGCCAGCCGACGAATCGCACCAGTACGACTACAACGGACTGCATGTGCGGCGCTTCGGCAAATCCCTCGAGTTCGCCGACACGCGGGTGCTGTATGGCGCGGGTGACGACGTCGCCAGTCGAGCCTTTCAAGAAGTGCTTGTGCGAGAGCAGCCGGACGTCGTCCATCTGCACGCGTACACAAGTGCGATTTCGCTACAGCTCGCGCGCGAAGTCAAACGACACGGTTGTGGACTCGTGTTCACGTATCACACGCCTACGGCAACCTGCGCGCGTGGGACGCTCCTGCGTTGGGACGGCAAGGTGTGCGATGGCGCACTCGACCTACGGCGGTGTGCGCGGTGTGTGTTGGAAACTCTGGGCGCGCCGGCGCCCGCGGCATTTCTCATCGGCAGCTTGCCACAGCGTGTGGGCGAGCGACTGGCAAATGCTGGACGGGCGGGCGGCGTCTGGACGGCACTTCGGATGACCGAGCTGGTCGCCTTGCAACAGGCGAGCATGCGGGCATTCCTGGCGGAGGCCGACCGAGTTGTCGTGTTGTGCGAGTGGGCCTCCAGGGTGCTCGTGCTCAACGGTGTTCCAACCGAAAAAATAGCGATGTCGCGTCACGGACTGAGTGGAAACCAGGACGCCGAGATCAGGTCCACTCGGGGGCGGTCGCAGAGTGCATTGCGTGTGGCCTTCATGGGCCGGTTGCATCCGACCAAGGGCGTCGACGTGCTGGTTCGCGCGCTTCGGACGCTCCCCGATGCCAGTATCCAGCTCGACGTTTTCGGCCTGATCCAGGATGACAAAGACGAGTATGCACGCCGCCTCGGGGAGCTTGCAGCGAGCGATGCGCGGATACGCTTCCAGGCGCCGCTCGAGAGTTCCGAAGTGGTGGACGGGTTGCGTGGCTACGATGTGCTTGCTGTTCCCTCGCAATGGCTCGAAACTGGACCACTCGTGGTACTGGAGGCGTTCGCGGCGGGTATCCCTGTGGTCGGCTCGCGGCTGGGTGGGATTGCTGAACTGGTGGAGGACGGTGTCGACGGACTGCTGGTGACCCCGGACTCCGTCGAAGAATGGGCGAATGCATTGGTGCGACTGGCGCGGGACCGCGCACTAGTGGAGAACCTCCGCGCGGGGGTCAAGCCGCCGCGGCGAATGAGCGCGGTTGCGGACGACATGCTCGCAGTCTACGAAAGCGTCCGCCGCGGGCGGGATTTCCAAGGGCGACAGCTCGTCTCACCCGAGGGAGCTCACAGTGCAGCCGCCCGCAAGTCCGTCCGGAGTTTCGACCTACTCCCCCTTGATAAGACCCCCTCTCCCCGGCCAGGGAGAGGGGGCGAAGGGGGTGAGGGTTGACCCCCACTATGGGGCACGGTTCCGGCGTGCCGTACTCGTACCGAATGCAACGGACTCAGCGGAGCATCGTTTGAAGCTCTCCGATAAAGCCCGCTATCTGGTGTGGGCCGCGAGCCGATGGCCGGGGGCGGATCGCAGCTGCCCAGCGTGCCGTTCGCGAAACACACGCCTGATCAAACGCAAGTACGGCGTTACCGGGTTATTCGAGTGCGAGCACTGCCACCTGTTCTTTCGAATGCCGAAGGGCTCGCTCGAGGATGACGGACAGTTCTATGAAGAAGAATACGAGCAGGGCTCGACTACCGATCTGCCCAATGATGAGCAGCTCCGGATGCTGAAGGCGAGCTCATTTCGTGAGATAGGCAAGGACTACACCCCGTATATCGATGTCTTACGCGCGCTCGGCCTGAACTCCGGGGCGAGCATTTACGACTATGGCTCGTCGTGGGGATACGGAAGCTGGCAATTTCGCAAAGCCGGGTACCGCGTCTACTCGTATGACGTCGCAAAGAGGCGTGCCCGGTTCGCCCAGGAAAAGCTGGGCTGCACTACGGTTGCGGGGCCGACGCGAGTTCCGGAGGGCGTCGATTGTGTGTTCGCCAGCCACGTGATCGAACACCTGGCTGACCCAAATGTGATGTGGACGATCGCGGTCCAGGTCCTGAAGCCGCGAGGCGTTCTCGTCCTGCTCACACCGAACGGCGAGCCGCGCCGGGGACAGCTCGACGCTCGAACGTATCACCAGCTCTGGGGCAGAGTGCACCCGTTACTATTGAGTGTTACTCCACTCACGTGGATGGCGGAGCACCATGGATTCGAAGGGGCGGGCTACAGTTCACCATATGAGCTCAGTCGCATCGCTCAGTGGCTGTCGGGGAGGCTAGATGGCGATGAACTCCTGTTCGTTGCACGGCGGAAGCGTGTTTGACCGGCGCACGAAACCGAACACGCGCGCGCATTCTGTACATTCAATACACCAACCCCGCCGCGTACCCGCCACTCGAGAACAGCGCAACACTATTGTCCGAGCGCGGCTGGCAGGTGTTGTTCCTGGGCGCGAGCGTGACTGGCGCGGAAGGGTTGCGATTTCCTGGAGAATTAGCTGCTGCGACCAGGTTGCTTCCGTCCTGGACGCGGCACGCGCCCGGTCCTGTTCGGTATGTGGCATACATGGTGTGGGTGCTGACGTGGGTAGTGCGCTGGAGGCCCGACTGGATCTATGCGTCGGACCTGCTCGCATGCCCACCAGCGTTGCTGCTGAGTCTCCTCACGCGCTCGCGGATTGTGTATCACGAACACGACGCGCCGGCTGCGGCCGAGGTTACTCGCCGCGGCCGTGCGATGCTGGCTCTGCGCCGCTGGCTGGCGCGGCGCGCAGATGTTCGTGTATTGCCGAACGAGGCACGGATGCGCCACTTCCGCCAGCACGTGGTAGACGTTCAGCCCACCTTCGCCGTATGGAACTGCCCGCGACGCGCCGACGTTGCAGCTGCGCGGGCAGGAGCGGATGGTGGCAGATTGCGGCTACTATATCAGGGCTCGCTGGTGCCCGCGCGATTGCCGCTGACTGTGCTGGAGGCGCTCACGCTAGTGCCGTCGAGTGTGGAACTCGTGGTCGTCGGCTACGAAACCGGTGGACATCGCGGGTATCGGAGGGTGCTGTTACAAGCAGCCGCACGTATGGGTGTCGCCGACCGAGTCGCGCTACGGAACGAGCTGCCGCACGCCGACGTGATGGCCCTGGGCCGCACGTGCGATGCGGGATTGGCGCTGCTACCATCGGTGACCGAGGACCAGAACCTGCGGTGGATGCCGGGTGCATCGAACAAACCATTCGAGTATCTGGCGAACGGGTTGGTGGTGCTCGTGGCGGACTTACCCGGCTGGCGCGAGATGTTCGTCCGCCCCGGTTATGGGCTCGCGTGTTTGGCGGAGGACGCCGCCAGCATCGCCAATGCGATCTCTTGGTGCCTCGAGCATCCGCGCGAGCTGCGTGCCATGGGCGAGCGTGGCCGACGCAGAATCGCAGCCGAGTGGAACTATGAGACCCAGTTTGCTCCGGTCCTCGAATGCCTCGGTGCTGGCCTGGGGTAAGTGGATCCAGCTATCGAGCCTGGACGATACGCCTCTGTCGACCATCGTTCGCATTCGGAGTCTGATCAAGTGGATGCTCTTTCCTGGACTTGATCTGCTGACGCGCTGTCGCTACAGGTTTCTGCCGACGTTTTTCGCGGCCGGTCCATTGCTGACCCTCGACGCGGGGTGCGGAAATGGTGCTCTCAGCTACGCCGCGTACAAGCTCGGCAACACAGTCCTCGGCGTCACTGCCGACCAGCGCGAGGTTCGCCGGAATCGCCAGTTTTTCGCCTACCGTCGCGTCGCGAATAGCCATTTAGCGTTCGCGAATCTCAATCTGTACGACCTGCCGCAGCTTGAAGCCACGTTCGATCAGGTCATTTGCAGCGAGACGCTCGAGCACGTGCGTCGCGACGCGCTGATCCTGCGACACTTCAACACCCATTTGAAAATGGGCGGCATTCTGCACCTGTGCAGCCCGTACGCGCTACATCCATTGAACCACCTGGGACGTGTGGACGAGCCCGAGGATGGGAGCCACGTCCGAGACGGCTACACCAGTGAGAGCTACTTGCAGCTCCTCGACGAGGCCGGTTTCGAAATCGTTGCCACCGCGGGCATCGGCGGGCCGATCGTGGTCACGCTGGATCGCCTCGTCCGTTGGGTCCGCACACACTGTGGCAACGCCGCCGCCATTCCCCTGTTCCTGCTTGTTTTACCGTTCTCATGGTTGGACGCGCTGAACCCACCCCTTCCGTTTTCGCTCTACGTCAAAGCCATCAAGCGCCGCGAGCTGGCACCAGAGCGGGACTGATCGTTACGCCGTTCGGCGTAGTGGCATTCGCGGTGCTCGCGGGCGTGAGCGTGCTCTACACCACCCCGTACGGGACGGGCAGCGGATTCGACCAGGCAACGTACATTGGCGCGGCGCGCAACCTGCTGTCAGGTCAGGGGCTAAGCATCCCGTGGGGCGTAGATGCCGGCAAATCGCTGACGCAATTTCCACCGCTATTCCCTGTAACGCTCGCCGCCATTGGCGCGGCCGGGGTCGATCCGTGGCAAGGCGCGCGTTATGTCAATGCATTTTTGCGCATTGTCGACGTATTGCTCGCCGCAGCAATCGCCTTGCGGATCCAGCCGGGCATCCTGGTCGCTCCGTTGGTGACGGCATTCGTGCTGTGTTGCTCAGTTCACATGGTTTTCGTGTTTGGATCCGCCTGGTCGGAGCCGCTGTTTCTGGCACTCGCGTTGAGCTCCCTGTATCTGCTGGCGCGATTCCTAGAGAGTGGATCGCTGCGCCTCCTCGGCGCATGCGCGGTGGTCATGGCCGCCGCTACTCTCACCAGGTACGTCGGACTGGCACTGGTTGCGACCGGTTGCATCATCTTGCTGTGGCGCGGCCGCGGACCACTTGCAGTCCGCGCGCCGATCGCTGGCGGGTTCGGCGCAATCGCGCTTCTGCCCCTCGGGCTGTGGTTCGTGCGCAACGCGGTCGTTGCAGGCTCGATCGCCGGCGCTCGCACAATGGGCTGGCATAGCCTGCCCACAACTCAGCTGACTGCTGGCATGTTCACACTGTTGGACTGGATTGTTCCGAGCGCTATCGCGTCACGTTTTGTTACCCCTCAGGGTGAGATCTCGGCCGCCGGCGCTGGCCTGGTCGTCGCCGCGATTCTGATGGGCGTGTTCCTCGCGCTCGGACACGGTCGGCTGCTGTTAGTCGCTTCGCCACTCAGCTTTGTGCTGCTCATTTTCATGGTTGTGTACACCGTCTGCGTCCTCGCTTCGATGCTGCTGTTTGACGACCTGACTCAGCTTGATAGTCGCATTCTGTCGCCGGTCTATGTTTGCCTGGCCGTCCTACTTGGCGCGTATGGCGGACGAGCTTTGACAGACAGTTGGCGGAGCCGGCGTGCCCTTCGGCCGGCACTTGCAACCGTGGTCGCATTGTTCGTAACGGCGTTTGGCATTCGTTTTGGAGTGCTCGTCCATCGGCTTCATACAGAAGGCGTGATGTACTCGAACTTGGACTGGCTCACCTCGCCCACGATGAGCGGCCTGTCGCGTCTACCGGGCGATGCAACGGTGTTCTCGAATGCACCGGACGCCATCTATTTGCTCGCAAACAGGAGCGTGCTGGAAATCCCACACGAGGCGGACACAGACTCATTTCTGGATCAGCTCCAGGTCGCTCTTCATGACAGGGCCGCACCAGTTGTCCTCGTCTACTTCGACGATCCGAACATTGCCTATCGTGAGCCGGTCCCGCCAGCAGTGATCGCCAACGCACTCTCAGTGCACCAGCTGACCGCCTACCCAGACGGCGCCATGTACGAGGTCTCGCGATGAGAATTGCCATCGTGGTGCATGGGCGCTGGGACGCGTTCGATCTGGCGCGTGAGTTGGATCGACGTGGTGTTGAGGTGACCCTGCTCACGAACTACCCGGCCTGGGCGGTAGCTCGCTACGGAGTGCGGCCGACCCATGTGCGGTCGTTTGTCGTACACGGCGCGTGTGCGCGCCTGGCGGCGCGAGTTGGCGCAGAGCAGCGCGCGGAGGCACTCCTGCACAAGGCATTCGGTCAGTGGGCGGCACGCGAGCTCGCGAAGGAAGATTGGGATGTGGTCTACGCCTTCAGCGGTGTGGCAGAGGAAAGCTTCCGCGTCTTGTTGAATCGTCCTACGCTGCGCGTGTTGGTGCGGGAATCAGCCCACATTCGCGCGCAGACTCGACTTCTGTCTGACGAGGAGCAGCGGACAGGCATCAGACAGTCGCGCCCATCACGTTGGCGCATTGACCGCGAGGAGCGTGAGTACGAACTCGCCGACGTGATCCGACTGCTGTCGAGCTTTACGTACGACACGTTCATAGAGCACGGAATCCACCCGGACAGGCTTGCGCTCATTCTGTCGGGTGCAGCCGTAGCGCGATTTCGGCCATCGCTGGAGGTGATTCGTGCGCGTGTCAGCAGAATCGAGGCTGGCGCTCCGTTGAATGTGTTGAACGTCGGAACATTTGCACTTCGCAAAGGTGTCTGGGACATGGCGGCTGTCGTGCGCACACTGGGCACGACTCGCTTTCGGTTCCGCTTTGTTGGACCGATCCTGGCGGAGGCCCGCGATATTGCCGAGGAACTGACCCAGGCAGGAGTAGAGTTTGTGCCCAAGCAGGTCGAAGCGGACCTACCGGCAGCGTACGCCTGGGGTGACGTGTTCGTTCTGCCGTCCATTGAGGACGGGTTCCAAGCAGTCCTGGCGCAAGCGTCAGCGGCCGGGTTGCCAATTCTCACCACGCCGAATGGCGCAGGCCACGATCTGGTCCGAGACGGACTCAACGGGTGGGTGCTGCCTATTCGAACACCAGATGCGTTCGCGAACCAGCTGAACTGGGCGGACCGTCACCGCGCTCAGCTTGCGGGCATGGTTTGGGACACGTATGAACGCTTCCGGCCGCGGAACTTCAGCCAGGTCGCGGCTGAGCTCGAGCACCTCTGCCGGTCACACCTCGCCCCGCTGGCGATCGCATGACTTCCGTCCTCGAACGAGCGCCCCACGAGCTTCTTCAAAGGCGGATCGGCGTTGCCGGCGCGAGCAGCGTACGCCGTAGACGCATTCCGCTGGTGGCGACAATCGCGGCAGTGGTGGTCATTTTCGGCTTGCCGCACCTGTTGATCCCGCGATTGTTGCATCCGGGTCAGACGTACACACCCTTTGCTGTAGACGGTGTGAGCGCACTGACATTCGATAAAACGTCGACGTACGGTGCGCAACTCAACTATATGGTCGAGCATCGGGCCTGGCCATACGATACCGACGTCTTCGAAGCGCGGGATACTCCAACGCCGGTGGCTACCGCGCCATACGTCCCACTTGCCGTGGCCGCCGTTGCGCTTGGCGGCGTCGATCGCGCAGTGATCCTCGCCGACTTCGTATTGCCAGCACTCGCGTGTCTCATCCTGTATGCGCTGCTTGTGGACATGACGCGTAGCTGGGGCATCTCTCTCGTCGGCGCGCTTGTGACAGTATTGGCTTCATTCGGACCGCGTAATTTCATGGACGTGCCCCTGGTGGTATTGTCCAGGCAGTTCAATAGCGTGGTCCAGCCGCTTGAATATTCACGGCTCCTGCATCCAGAGGTATCGTTCACCTTGTTCGCTGCGGCGCTGCTCTTCTTGTGGCGTGCAATTCGAAACGCACGCGTAACTGACGGCATGGCCGCCGGGATCCTTGGCGGACTACTCTTCTACACATACGTGTACTACTGGCCCGTATGGGTCGGCGCGTGTGCGCTGCTGTTCCTCGGGCTCGGAAGTGCGCGTCGCGTGTTGCTGCTGACGGGCGGCCTGACAGTCGTGGTTGGGCTACCGTTCTGGTGGATGTTTATCCAGGAGCATGGGTCTGCTCCATTCGTGAATGCGATTTCGCGGCATTCGGACACGTGGGGCCGAGTCCCGCCGTCCGAGAAGATCGTCTACACGTTTGTCAGCTGCGCGATATTCGCCATATTGGCTACGCTGTACGTCCGCTCAGCGGCGAACAATCGGCGCGTACTCGCATTCTTTGCGGCCGTCTTCGTCGCCTCTGTCGCGGCGTTCAATATGGAGCTCGTGACCGGCTTCAGTGTCGAATCGATGCTCCACTTTCCGAACCGACTGTTCCAGCCGTTCTTCAGTTTGGCGGCTTTTGGATTGGCCCTGCCGATACTCACTAGGCGCATAGCGTGGCGCCGACTTGCACCTGCCGCCACGTCGGTTGCTGTCACTGGCCTGATTGGAGTGGCTCTGCTGCGACAGGTTCTCGTTTCGGAGAATGTCGCGCCACAGCACGTGCTCTCGCCCGATAAGCAGTTGCTATTCACCTGGTTGGACCAGAACAGCCGGCTCGACGACGTCGTCGTCGCGGAAGCCGCCGATCTCAACGAGCTACTGCCAGTGTTTACGCGGGATCGGCCGTTTGTGGCATACGGCGAACGCACTGGGCTCAGCTACACGGACCTGATGCAGCGCTTTCTCATCGGCATGAAGCTCCTCCAGACACCTCCGGAGCATATCCGCGCCCTGCTCGCCCAGGATCACGATCACGCGGACCCTCCCGTTGGTTTGACGTATAGCTATTTCCTGTTCATCGGCGCCGAGGGAATGACCAACTGGCGATTGTCCGATGGCGAGATCGATGCCGCCTTGGAGCGCTATCAGACCCTAAACCTGAGCACAGACCTTGGCGGCCAGCGGCTCGATTTCGTTTATGCACCGGAGTCGCGGCAACCTGCCGCCGTAGCGGGCTGGAGCTTCCAGCCAGTCTACGACTCTGGGTACGGCGTGGTATGGCGCGTGGAGAAGACCGGCTAGTGCAACGGATCGTCGTCCTGATTCCCGCGTACAACTCCGCCGAGACGATCAGCGCGACCCTGGATTCACTGGCGACGCAACGGGAGATTCAACGCCTCTCACGTGTCTATGTGGCGGACGACGCCTCGAGCGACGGCACCGTTCAGCTCTGCAGAGCATGTTGGACAGGGCCAGTACCGCTGCATCTGTGGCGTGCCGAGCACAACCTTGGACAGCAATCGAACGTGAATCGAGCGCTGACGGCACTCCAGTCCGACGCCGACTGGGTGCTGATGCTCCACGCGGACGACATGGTCAAACAAGGATGGCTCGCCAGTCTCTTGCATGAGATCGATCATGCAGATCAG
>JAFAPL010000561.1 GCA_019247135.1 Chloroflexota bacterium
GAACACGTTCGTTACGCGTGTTCAGTGTGTTCTCATTGAAGGAACTGTACTTTCACGGAGGTCCTTACTGTTCCTCTCGCGTTCCTGTATCTCTCAATAAAGGTACGCTTTTCCAGATCCACTAATTTTTCACGTTAGTGGCTCTGCTCCACTCTTCTCTTGTTCAGGTGCTGCTCTTTGCTGGGCACAAAAAACCCGACTCGCAAGTCGGGACCTCAGCCGTGGACCAGTTCTACTCTGGTTTCCTGCCTTGGCTCTCGATCGGTGCCCCTTTCCCGCCTTCTCGGACGGTCGCTTTTTAATGCTCCACTTGCGTGGCGCAGCGATCACTATACGCTACGCCGTCGATTCGTCGCAACCTCGAAGCCGCACACCGCGCCTGGCCGGCGCACCCGCGGCACCAGGCTCTCCATCACCCTGAAGTGATGATTGAGGTTGCTGCTCTCCACGTAGCCCACCGCCAGATCGACGCCGACCGCCAGGTCCATGTTCTGCGCGCCGCTATCGACCAGCAGCGCCGTCGGTTCGGGCAGGATGCCGGTCGAGTACACGCCACGCCTGGCGAGCTTCTCGATCTGTTCGATCTCCAGCACACCGGTGTTGTCGAAGATCCGGCTCAGCTCCGCATACAGCTGCGGACTGACCACCAGCGCGTATGGCCCCGTGAAGCCCTGTCCGGTCAATGCGCGTACGGCGTTGACCACGTCGGCGAACGCTGCGCCACCCGCGGCCCAGTCGCTCATCGGCACAACCTGGCGACCGTCGATGTTCAGCAGCCCCGAGATCCCGAGCCCGGGCGAGCCGTGAAAGATCAACCAATCCTCCGCCTGAGCCGTTGACGCCGCGGCCGCTGCTGCCTTGCCGAGATCGAGCGGGGTGCCGAGCTGCGTGCTCGCTTCGAGGTCGCGCCAGTGCACCCAGAAGTCGGTGTACACCAGCGGTAGCGGCAGGAAACGCCGTTCCTGAATGCCGACCGCCTCACCCTCGGCTTCCCCGAGCAGGTCGATCTGGCCCAGCCCGCCGCTGCCGATGATGTCGATGGGCAGGACCTCGACCCCAGCGCCGAACGGACCGACCATGGACATGATGCGCCGCCCGATCAGCACCGACTGCGCGGCCCGAACGGCGGTCTGGTCGACAACAACCCATTGCTCGCTGGTCAGGGGCGCCTGGTCACGCTGCAGGAAGTCAGGCATCAATCAGTGTTTCCTCTGGGTATCCTAAGACACGATGCCTGCGTACGATTCGCGCCGGCCAACTGTCGGCAGCCTGCTCGGGGTGCCAATCGGCAGCGTGCCAGCGGCACGGCCGCCGGTCGCGGAAGCCGAGCCCGGCGTTCCGTCTGAACCTGAGGGCCCCAACTGGCGCGTCGATGCCGGCGAAGTCACGCTCGGCGCGGCGGCGAGCGGCACGCTCTATCGGCCCGACGGCGTCGAGGCGCTCACCTTTTCCAACCCGTTCGGCCAGGTCATGGAGCGCGTCTGGTTTGACGGCAAGGTGGTCTACGCGGTCGACCTGGGCGAGGTGGAGGTCGACCCTGAGCGCGTCAAGGTGGCACAGGAATATCAGATCGTCTACGCGGTCAAGCTCGACGAGCACTCGCATTTGATCGGCGAGCCCGAGATGGTGCCCGATCAGCTCAATATCTACGACACGGTGCCAGGCATGCCGGGCTACAGCCCGATCTGGCAGTTCAACTACGTGATCGTCCCGCGTGGCTACACGCCAAACACGCTGCGCAGCGAAGCCGACTGCCTCGCGAGCGGCTACCCCGTTTTGAGGAGTCAGGTCTTCGAGAATTGACCAGTCGTCTAGCCGCCCAGTTGGGCGGAACGATGACGACGATCAGTGCGGCTGCCAGCCTTCGGGGGTCGGCAGGTTGAAGGTCAGGGCGGCTTGCGTCGAGCGTGCCACCACCATGTGTACGGGCTCGGTGTTCGAGCGATTCATCTCCACGTGGACCACGTGCGGCGGCACAAAGATGAAGTCACCTGCGTCCGCGTCGTGGACTTCGTCCAGCGCTTCGCCCGTGAAAAAGCGCGCGTGTCCCGAGATGATGTAGATGCCGCTTTCGGCTTCACCATGGTGGTGCACGGCTGACGTGCACGCCGGCGGCAGCTCAACGTACCCGAGCCAGATCTTGCTCGCCCCGACCGTGCCTTCGGCGACGGCCGACTCGCGCCGCATGGAGCCACTGGCCAGTTCAGGGATGCGATCAGGCGCGTGAATCACGCGTAGGTGATTGCCGGCAGTCGTGGTCATGGCGCAGATTCTAAGAGCGCCAGAGCCGTGATTGAATAACCGCCTCCGATGCGAATCGTCGATCTGACCCAGCCCTGGGGCGACCGCATGCCGACCTGGCCGCAGTTCGCGTCGATTGAAGTGACCGACATCACGACCCACCATCGCGATCGCAAAAGCACCGTTCTCGTCAAGACCAACATGCACACCGGCACCCATATCGACGCGCCGGTCCACTACAGCGAGACGGGAAAACACCTGGGCGAAATCCCGCTCGCGGACCTGGTCGGCACCGGCCTGGTCATCGACCTGCGACCGATCACCAGGCCGTGGTCATACTACTCGCTCGACGATGTGCTCGGTTGCGTCCCGAGCGGTGAGTAAATCCGCGAGGGCGACACCGTGATCCTGTACACGGGCTGGGATCAGTACAACTGGACGAAGCCGACGCGCGACGACGTCATGTATTTCGACCGCCATCCTGGACCGAAGCCCGAGGTCATCGACTACTTGATCGAGGACCGCAAGATCAAGTGGATTGGCGCGGACCTGGCCTCGATGGACCACTCGCTGTACGTCCGTGTGCGCTGGATGCGACCTGACCTGGTGCGCGAGTACGAGCAGATGACCGGTCGCGCGATCGAGGAGACGCTACCCGAACGCGACTTCGAGTACGTCGACTACCGCACGGCGCGGTCCAACGTGTGCATGCTCGAGAACCTCGGCGGCGAGCTTTCTGAGGTCGCTGGGCAGCGTGTGGTGCTTGGAGCTTTCCCATGGCGCTGGGAAGGCGGCGAGGGCTGCGTCTGCCGCGTCGCCGCGTTTCTGGACCTCGACCAGCCTGGCGTGGTCGGGGAAACTCCGCCCGGAACACAGCCACGACGTGAGGACGCCACACGTCCGCCTGCACGGATCATGGCCGACGCCCAACAAGGTTTCAGCTACTGATGCCGACCATGCGCGCCGTCGTGCTGACGGGGCCATGTGAGCATGAGATTCGCGACGACGTGCCTGTACCGCGGCCAGGACCGCTAGAAGTGTTGTGCAAGGTGGACTCCGTCGCGATCTGCGGCACGGATGTTCACATTTACGAGGGTCGTTTTCCCGGCCGCTGGCCAAAGAGTTATCCGTTCATACCCGGACACGAATGGTCGGGGACAATCGTCGAGCTCGGACCCGAGTGCGACCTGCTTGGCTGGAAAGTCGGCACGCGTGTGGCCGGCACCTCGCACGCGGGTTGTGGCTTCTGCCGTATGTGTCGCATCGGTCGCTACAACTTGTGTGAGAACTACGGGCGCGAGCCGCTCCACCACCAGTACGGACACTACAGCCAGGGCGCGGACGCCGAATACGTGGTCCACTCGATCAAGTCGGTCTTCGCCATTCCGGACGAATTGGAACTGGAGTACGGGGCGATGATCGACACGGCCAGCATCGCCCTGCATTCGGTCAAGCGGCCATCCATCAACGCGGGCGATGTCGTCGTCGTGGTGGGCGCCGGTCCGATGGGCCTGCTGACAGCCGACTGTGCCGTTGCTTCGGGTGCCGCCGAAGCCATCGTCACTGGCTCCGGCGAACGCCTTCGAAAAGCGCGTGAGCTCGGCTTTCGCACGATCAACTACCGCGAGGACGATCCCGTAGCGGCGGTCCGGCGCCTGACCGGCGGCAAAGGCGCAGACGTGGCGATCGATACTGGTGGTACAGCCTCGAGCATCCGTCAGGCCGTCGACGTTTTGAGAAAAGGCGGCCGCGTGGCGTTCACCGGTGTTCCCACCGAAGGCGACGCCAGTCTGCCACTCCAGAAGATCGTGCTCGAAGAAATCGACCTGTTCGGCGTGCGCGCGAATCAGAACACGATGGAAGCAGTCATTCCACTGATCGTGACGGGCCGCGTGCGTGTGAAGCCGCTGGTCACGCATAGATTCCCACTGGAGCAATATGGCGATGCGCTGCACACGTTCAACGAGCGCATCGACGGTGCGCTGAAAGTCCTGGTCAAACCTGGTCGCTGATGCTTGCCGTGGTGCTCTCCTCGCCCGGGGAGTTCGCACTGCAAGATGTCGCCGTGCCTCAGCCTGGCGCCGCTGAGGTCCTCTTACGCGTCAAAGCCTCAACCATCTGCGGAACCGACCAGAAGATTTTCGCGGGACAGTTTCCAGGAACGAAGTTTCCGCACATTCCAGGGCACGAGTTCAGTGGCGAGGTCGTCGAACGAGGTGCGGGCGTCCAACACGTAGCGGTCGCCGATCGCGTCGGTGTCGAGATCCACGTCGGCTGCGGCGGCTGTCCGCGCTGTCTCGAGGGCCTGTATCAGCTCTGTTTGAATTACGGACGGCCGGAGACCGGCCACGCGCATATCGGCTTTACCGTGCCTGGCGGACTTGCCGAATACGTTGCCGTTCCCGCCAGAGCGGTCCACAAGCTGCCCGAGGGACTGAACTGGGACGAAGGCGCTTTCACCGACAACATCGGCATCGCCCTGTACGCCATCGAGCGGGGCCGGCTCAAGGCAGGCGAACGCGTGATCGTCGTCGGTAGCGGCACGTTCGGTGCGCTGGCTTCTCAGGTCGCGCGAAGCCTGGGCGCCGCCGAAGTCGTTCTGTTAGGCACACGCATGGAGCGTCTGGAGCGCTTGAATGCGATGGCTGATCTCGTCACCACGGACGCCTCCAAGGCGGGTCAAGCGGATCTCGTGGTCGAGTTTGCGGGAACGTCAGAAGGGGCGCGCACGGCGATTCAGCTGGCTAGAAGAGGGGGCCGTGTCGTCCTCGGCGGGTCCACCGGACCTGGCCGCGAGCTCAGCGGCATCGACCTGAGCACGATCGTTCGCGGCCATCTCGAGATCAGTGGCTCGCTCGCGAATCCCTACGGCATCTCAGCCCGCGGCTTGCAGTTGATGGCTCGCGGGGCCGTCGATGTGAAACCGCTGATCACGCACCAGTTCCCACTCAGCCAGTTCGCGAACGCGTGGGACACCTTCGTCGAGAGGCGCGACGGCGCCATCCGCGTTATGCTCCACCCCTGAAACGTCAGGGAGGAAGCGCCGATGCCACTCGACCCGCAAGCCCAAGCCCTCATCGATGCCGCCGTCGGGCTGCCAGCCACCGAAACCCTGACACCGGAGGAAGCGCGGGCTGGCCATCGTGAGCGAGCGAAGCTCACCAGTGGCGTTCCGCAGGATGTTGCGCAGGTCCGAGACGCACGCATTGCGGGCCCCGCTGGGGAGATCCCGATTCGCATCTACGTGCCTGAGGGGAGCGCGCCGTTCCCGTGTCTGGTCTTCTTCCATGGTGGCGGCTGGGTCACGGGCGACCTCGACACGCATGACGTCCTGACTCGAGCCCTCGCAAACGGAGCCGGCGCGGTTGTAGTGGCCGTCGATTATCGCCTCGCGCCCGAGCACAAGTTCCCTGCCGCGATCGACGACGCCGTGGCAGCGACTCGCTGGGTCGCCGATCAGGCGACTGAGCTGGGTATCGATCCGCGCCGCATCGCGGTGGGCGGTGACAGCGCGGGCGGCAACCTGGCCGCCGCGGCGGCCCTGGCGTTGCGACACGAAGGCGGACCACAGCTGGTGTACCAGCTATTGATCTACCCGGTCATTGACTACAACTTCGATACGCCGTCGTATCTGGAGAACGCTGAGGGGTATCGCCTGACTCGCGCGGGCATGCAGTACTACTGGGCCCACTATCTGAGCGAGGCCGCGCACGCCGACGATCATCGCGCCTCGCCTTTGCGCGCCGAGACTCATACTGAGCTGCCACCAGCTCTGGTGATTACCGCGGAGTACGACCCGTTGCGCGACGAGGGCCGTGCCTATGCCGACAGGCTTCGGGATGCGGGTGTCCCGGTCATCTACCGCGAGTACCCGGGCATGATCCACGGTTTCGTTACCCAGGCGGGCGTGCTCGACGCCGGCCGACGCGCACTCGATGAAATCAACGAGAACCTGCGCGAGGCGTTCGCCGCCTCCGCAGTTGCGGCCAGCTAGGAGGCGCGTTTCCGACAATGGCGGTTGAAACTCAAAGTCCCCAACACGCGGGCACCCTCGACGGCGAGCGGCTCCAGGACGCGCTTCGTCTGATGTTGACCATCCGCATTTTCGACGAACGGGCGCTGGCGCTCTATCGCGCCGGCGAGATGCGCGGCACCACCCATCCATATATCGGTATGGAGGCTGTCGGTGTCGGCGTGATGATGGCGCTCCGACCCGACGATTACGTCACCAGCACCCACCGCGGTCACGGTCACACGATCGCCAAAGGCGGCGACCCGAAGAAGATGATGGCCGAGCTTCTCGGGCGCGCGACCGGCTATTCGGGCGGCAAAGGCGGCAGCATGCACATCGCCGACATGGACAAGCACATGCTCGGCGCCAACGGCATCGTCGGCGGTGGCATGGGCCTCGCCACTGGCGCCGCGCTCACCGCCCACCTTCAGAAAACTGGCTCGGTCGCGATTTGCTTCTTCGGCGACGGCGCCCTCGAGCAGGGCATCTTGCACGAGACGACGAACCTGGCCGCCATCTGGAAACTGCCGGTCCTGTACGTCTGTGAGAACAACCAGTACGCGATGTCCGCACGATCCGACTGGAGTGTCGCGGGTGGCGATCCCGCCAAACGAGCCGCCGGCTACGGTATTCCAGGCGTCAAGGTCGACGGCATGGACCTGTTCGCGGTCAATTCGGCGGCCTCTGAGCTCATAGAGCGCGCCCGCCGAGGCGAGGGGCCGGCCTACTTGATCTGCAACACGTATCGCTTCCACGGGCACCACGCCGGCGACCCGCTGAATTACCGAGAACGAGAAGAAGTCGAACGCTGGCGCCAGCAAGACCCGATCGAGCGCGTCAAACGTGCGGTTGTAGAGCGCGGCGTGATGCGCCAGGAGGACGTCGATGCGCTGGAGCAGCGGATCACATCGGAGATCGAGGAGGCAGTCGAGTTCGCCAAGAACAGCCCCGAGCCGACGCCCGATCAGCTGATGACGGACATCTACGCATGACCGCCTCGGCAGTCGCCGCCGAGCCGGAAGCCACGTCCACAACGCGCGAGATCACGTACGCGGAAGCCCTGAACGAGGCGCTGCGCGAAGAGATGCGTCGCGATGCGAACGTTTTCGTCATGGGCGAAGACGTCGCCGGCTGGGGTGGCGGTGGTGTCTTCGGCGTCACCAAGGGCATCGCCGACGAATTCGGCTCCGAACGCGTCCGCGACACACCCATCTCCGAAGAAGCGATCGCCGCGGTGGCGGTGGGCGCAGCCGCGACCGGCAGCCGCCCGGTGGCCGAGATCATGTACGTGGACTTCATCGGCCTGGCCATGGAGCCGATCGTCAATCAGGCCGCCAAGCTGCGCTACATGTTCGGTGGCAAGGCCCGCGTGCCGATGGTCATTCGCGCCCAGGAGGGCGCCGGTCGTGGCAACGCCGCACAGCACTCTCAATCACTGGAGGCGTGGTTCTGTCACATCCCCGGGCTGAAGGTCATCACACCTTCGACGCCCGCCGACGCCAAAGGCCTCCTGAAATCCGCGATCCGGGACGACAACCCGGTCATTTTCCTCGAGCACAAGGTCCTGTATTTCTCGAAGGGTCCCGTGCCATCGGGCGACTACACGGTCCCACTGGGCGTCGCGGAGGTGAAGCGCGAAGGCCGCGACGTCACCATCGTCGGCATCCACACGATGGTCGGCAAAGCTCTTCGCGCAGCCGAACAGCTGTCGCAGGAGGGGATCGAGCTCGAGGTCATCGACCCGCGCACGCTCGTCCCGTTCGACCTCGATACGGTCGTGGAGTCAGTCAAGAAGACGGGCCGCCTGATCGTCTCGCACGAGGCGTACACACGCGGCGGTTACGGGGCGGAGATCATCAGCGAAGTCGTCGACGCCGCGTTCGACCACCTCGATGCGCCGCCGCTGCGTGTCTGCGCGCGCGACGTGCCAGTGCCGTACAGCGCGACGTTAGAAACGGCCGCATTGCCGCAGATCGAGGACCTGGTCGCGGCGGCACGCTCGCTCGTGAACAAGGAGCGCTAGCGCGTGCCGACCCAGG
>JAFAPL010000598.1 GCA_019247135.1 Chloroflexota bacterium
TGTATTCGAGCTGCCACGGCCGCTCAGCCTTCGGCTCGCCTGGACCCGTCGGAGTGGGCGGCACGAGTCGGAAGCACAGCCTGAACGCTGCATCCGCCTCGGCGCCGCCGGTCTGGTCGGTCCACGCGGTCACGTTCCTCCGCAACGTCCGAGACGCGTCGCCTTGCAGCTGGATCGTGGCGTCGTCTCGACCGAGCGAAGCCAGCCAGGCACTCACAATGGCGGGCAGGTGGGTCGTGTCGCCGGCGCTCGGGCGGGAGCGTCTAGCGACGCTGTCGATGACCGCGGCCAGATAGTCCGCGAGCGCATCGCGTGGCCTTGCACGCGGTTCGTCCGGCGCCCACGTCAACGACGTGCCGGCCGTCGGCATCCCCGCCTCGATGGCCTGCAGGGTCGCTCGATCGGCCACGTCGTCCATGACTGGCGCCCAGCGGGCCACGAGTTCGTCCTCGTCCTCCCCGAGCTGCACCACGCGCGGCAGGAATCGCTGACGCACGAGCAGTGACAGGGCGAAACGCGCCGCGACTATCCATGCCCGCAAGTCGTCGCCGAGCATGCTCGAGTTGGGCGCCGAAGCGGCCGCGATTCGCGGCAGCAGACTCACGCTCGAAACTTCATCGAGCACGACCGCTGATAGCTCCCACTCGGCGAGCCGAACATCAGCTGCGCTCGCCGCCTGGAGCAGCTCACTCGAGCGCAGCGGCTCATCGCCTCGCGACGGCAAACAGGCGAACGCCTTGCGAACATTGGTCTGGACTGCCCAGCGGGTCAGGCCCATGATGGACAGCGCGTGTCGCACTCCATCATCGGACAGCGCAAACGGATGCGGTCGCGTCGCCGGCGGCGCGGCGTTTCGCTTGCGGCCCTGGCGCGGTCGGACCCGCGCGTTGGGCGATTGTTCGCCCCAGATGGCGAAGCCGGCGGGCGCCTCGTCGCTCGCGACGATCCAGCCGCCATGCAGGACCGCGGCGGTAGGTCTCGCGCGAGGCACGTACCTAACTATGCCAACGCGCTGGCACGCAGCATGCTTTTACTTGTCCAAGAGGTGTCGCTATGGAAGAAGAACGCACCGAAGTCATTCAAAATCCCCCAGCCGACAGGGCAGCGGCCCCGGCACGCGTAACGCAAGTCACGAACGAGACGGCCGCTCCAGCGCGGACGCACGTCGACAGCCAGGAGGCAGTCGCATACGACGTCTACGAGAACCGCCGTCTGGCCGCATATCGGCTGACCCAGTTGATCTACTGGATCTTCGGGCTGATCGAGGCGTTGATCCTCATTCGATTTGTGCTGAAGGCACTCGGGGCGAACCCATCCGCGGGTTTCGCACAGTTCATTTATGCCATCACGGCGCCACTCGTCGCGCCGTTCATCAACCTGTTCGGCAATCCGCAGACGCAGGGCAGCGTGCTCGAGTTGAATTCGATCATTGCGCTTGTCGTGTACGCACTCGTGGCGTACTTGCTGGCGAAGCTTGCCTGGATCATCGTTGGCGATACCCGCTCGGCGGTCAAGACGCACTCGCGATCGGTCGATAGTCGCCTCTAGAGGCTCAGCATCCGTCCAGCGCGGACGGATGCTGCCGTCGTAGACAATTCGATACGTGCAGACGCCAACAGTTGTCGTCGTGGGCGGCGGCTTCGGCGGCCTCTATGCCGCCCGCCAACTCGCCCGCGACGGCCTCAATGTGGTTCTCGTCGATCGCGTCAACTATCACCTGTTCCAACCTCTGCTGTACCAGGTCGCGACCGCGTCGCTGTCGCCTGGCGATATAGCCGAGCCCTTGCGAGCCATCCTCAGGAAACACCGCAACGCCCGGGTGATGCTGGGCGAAGTCACTGAAATCGACACCCACGCGAAGACGGTCAAACTGGCCGACGGGGCCGAGCTCGACTATGACTACCTGGTCGTTGCCGCGGGCTCGCGACATTCTTACTTTGGCCACACGCAGTGGGAGTCGCTCGCGCCGGGCCTGAAATCCCTGGAGGACGCACTCGAGATCCGCCGCCGCATCCTCTTGGCCTTCGAGCGAGCCGAGCGCGAGCCCGATGCGGCCCGACGCCAGGCTCTGCTCACCTTCGTCATCGTCGGGGGCGGACCGACGGGTGTGGAGCTCGCCGGGGCGATCGCGGAAATCGCGCGCCATACTGTGCGCCGCGACTTCCGCACGTTCGATCCGCGACAGGCCAAGGTGATCCTGATCGAAGGCGGCTCACGCGTGCTCGGCACGTACCCGCCTGACCTGTCGGCAAGCGCGGAACGCGCGCTGGAACGGCTCGGAGTCGAGGTGCGGACGAGCTCCACGGCGACCGAAGTTGCCGACGATCACGTCAGCATCGGTGAGACCAGAATTCCAACCTACACGACCCTCTGGGCCGCCGGAGTTGCCGCCTCACCGCTTGGTCGCAAGCTCGGGGTAGAGGTCGACCGAGCAGGACGCGTGTCCGTCCTACCGGATCTGACCGTGCCGGGTCTGCCCGACGTCTATGTCGTTGGCGACATGGCCGTGCTCAAGGACTCGAAGGGTGCAATGCTGCCAGGCATCGCGCCAGTCGCGATTCAAGAAGGTGAGGCCGCCGCGGCGAACATCGTGCGGAGCGTCCACGGTCAGGCGAGGCAGCCGTTCCACTATTTCGACCGGGGTACGATGGCAACGATCGGACGTGCCGCGGCCGTCGCCCAGATTCGCGCGCTGCACCTCTCTGGACTGCCGGCCTGGTTTGCGTGGCTGGTGGTGCACATCTTCTTCTTGATCGGATTCGAGAACCGGACGCTCGTCATCGTGCAATGGGCGTGGTCGTACCTGAGCTACGAGCGCGGTGCCCGCCTCATCACGGGGCGATGGCGAGCCGGTGGACCAGAGCTGCCAGCGTCGGCACCTCCAGCGGAACCTTGACCTCCGCCGGCGGCGTCGCCCCCGATCCAGCTCGGCCGGCGCGCCGATTCACCCAGACGCTCTGAAGCCCGATCTGCCGCGCGGGCACATGATCGTGATACAGGCTCTGGGCGACATGCACTACGCGGTCAGTCGCCAGGCCGCTGCGCTCCAGAAACAGCTGAAAGGGCGCCAGTGACGGCTTGTACGCACGTGCCTGTTGCGCGGTAACGATCCAGTCGAACTCGACTTCGAGCCGGCGCCGCGTTAGCGCGAAGAGGTCGTCGTCCACGTTGGAAATGATGCCGAGCCGGAATCTTTGCTCGAGTCGGCGCAGCGCGTCGACGGTATCCGGGAACGGCGGCCAATCGCGGATCGACTCGGCCAGAGCGGTCTCCGGTTTGACGCTCAGGCGGCGCACGACCTCGCTCAGAATGTCGCGATACGGTCGATATGGACCCGCCTCGAGTTCGGACTCGAGGCGTGCGAATCGCTCCAGCACCTCGTCGTCCGACATGCCGCGCCCGTCGAGCAGCGGGCGAAGCGTGCTCAGGATGCCCGACTCCCAGTCGATCAGCGTGCCGTAGCAGTCAAACGTCAGCGCCTCGACGCCAGCGAAGTCAGGACCCTGCATTGACGGCGACGATCGTAGTGCCGCGCGAGTAGTACAGGCGGCCACCTGCCGCGGCGGGAGTCAGAAAGTGTGGCGGATTGCTCACGGGCTGAGTCGGCGCCTGCCAGAGCTCCGCGCCATCCTGCGGGTTGAGCGCGTGCAGCGTCGCCGTAGCACCGTCGATTGTCCAGATAGCCGAATCGGTGATCGTCGGCGAACCCGCGTTGAACCGAGGGCCGTGCCAGGCCACGCTGAACGATTGTCCCTGGATCTGCACGGCCGCGAGACCATCGCGACACGGCATGTACACGGCCGTACCGCTGTGCGCGGCCTCGCCGTAGGCGCCACTGCATACCGAAGCCTGGGAGAGCTCGCCACCGATTGCGCCGAGATGGTCCGCCTGGAGCAGGTACCCGTCGCCGCGCTTCCCGACCTGGAGGATCTCGTTGTTGTCCAGCACGGTCGGCCCAGTCGAGCCGACGTCGGCATCGCGGCTGCTCAGGCCGGCCCAATCCGATGGCGCGTAGTAGTCCAGCTGCTGCAAGTCTGGCGACAGGTGGACGACCGCATTGGCCATGTCGAACTGGTCGTTGGAATCGCCGTTGCCTGTCGCGACGTAGATGTCGCCATTTCCGGTAACGGCCGGCGCAGCCCAGATCGCACCTTCGCGGTGCGTCGGCACCTGATAGCTGCCTTTCGACGACCCATCGGCTGCCGACGCGCCGATCAGCCAGCCGTGATAGTCGCCGCAATCACCAAACAGGCCGCCGAACGGCACGTACACGGTGCCGTTCGCGAGAGCGAGCGCCGCTCGCTGCTGGTGTGCCGTGACGCTCCCGGCCGCGGGCTCGATCGGCTGATCGAATTTCACGTTGCCTGTCGTGATATCCAGCGCGACCAGCTCGTGATGCGGTTGCGGCTGCACGAGGTAGTCGACCGCGTACAACGTCCCACTCGACGGATCGATCACCGGCGTGCTGGTGATGCCAGTCGGGTCGATGTTGCCGCACGGCAGCATCCTGCGCGGGACGGGGTCGCCGAAGTGCTGCGACCAGACCGGGACCCCGCTGCTGGCATCGAGCGCATAGACCGTGTTGTTCTCAGTGGCCACAAACACCCGACCACCGGTCACGAGCGGTTGCGCGTACACCAGCCCGTCCAGCTCGCTGCTCTCCCACAACACGCTGGCGTTGGCAGGGTTCGGGAATGATCCATCGGCCACGCCCGAGCGAGTCATATCGTGCTGATAGGTCAGCCAATCACCGGTTGGCGTGGACGAAGATTGCGCCACCGCGACAGGCGCCGGACGACCCTGCGTGCTCGCAAGCAGCGCGACAACGGCGAAGGCCGCGGGAATTACCAGGATCCGCATTGCAGGATGATGCGGTCTGCCGCGACGTAGCATCTAGCAATGCAGGCGCTGGAGATCGGATCAGTCGCCCTCGCCCGCGAGTTGCTCGACCGCTTTGCCGTCGCCGCCCGTCTCCAGCACGTACGTCAGTTCGTATGGCGCGGCGGCAATTTGCGTCTCGAGGTCTCGGACTCGGGAGCACACATCTTTTACGCCCTGGTTGCGCGCTGGCCCGACGCGATCCTGGAAGGCGAGGACAATGCGGCATTGGTACCCGTGAACCGTGCAGCCGTAGACGGTCGGTGGGTACGCGGCGAGTCCGGCTACGCGCTGAGTGCTGGCATCGACCTGGCGGTGCCGTCTGCGATCGCGATTCGGTCGGATCGGCACGCGTCGTTCGTGCCGTTCCATGCTCGGCCTGACGCGGAGGTGGAACGCGCGCTGGACGCAGACCTTTCGGCCTACGTCCAGCATTTTCTAAGCAGCTGCTTGACGGTGCCCCAGGCGACCGCCGCGGGGGCGGAGCGCCTGAGACGTCTCGGACTCTGAGCTACGCGGCGCGTCGATGGGCGCCCGAACGGTGTTCGCCGAACAGTTGGATCACCTCGCGGTTGAAGGCCGGGATGTCGCTCGGTTGGCGGCTAGTGACCCACGTTCCGTCGCGCACAACTTCGCGATCGACCCACTTCGCACCCGCATTGCGCAGATCGTCCTGAATCGTGTGATAGCTGGTCATCGTTCGTCCCTTGACCAGGCCCGACGAGACCAGCAGCCACGGCGCGTGACAGATCACCGCGAACGGTTTGTGCTGGGAGTCCATACGCCGCACGAACTCCTGAGCCTTTGGCTGCATGCGCAGGAAATCGGCGTTCAGCGCGCCGCCTGGTAGAAGCACCGCGCCAAACTGATCCGGGTCAGCCTGATCGAGGGTCATATCGACCGGGAATTTGTCTGCCTTCTGGTCATGATTGACGCCCTGGACCTGCCCCGGCTTCGGCGAGATCAACACGGTCTCGGCGCCCGCCTCTTGCAGCGCGCGTCGCGGCTCGGTCATCTCCGCCTGTTCGAAATCGTCTGAGACAAGAATGGCGACGCGCAATCCGTTCAACTGTTTTTGCTGTGCCATACGCTTAGCGCTGCACGCCATGTGCCAGTGACGTAGATGCGGCACGTCACCAACAACCAGGCCGCGCCGAGTAGGTAGCCGCCCAGCACGTCCGTCGGCCAGTGCTCGCCGACGTAGATCCGCGACCAGCCGACCCCGAGCGGAATGAGCGCGCAGACCATCACGACGATTCGCCGCAGCCAGACGCGCTCGATCTGAACTGCCAGCACGGCCAGGAAGCCGTAGAACGCGAGGGTGTTCAGCGCATGCCCACTCGGGAAGCTGCCGTAGCCGATCCTGGCCGCGACGTAGACCAGGTCGGGCGTCGGTCGAGGGCGGTGCACGACTGCCAGTACCGCAAACCACAATGCGGCGCTACCCGCGGCGGCAAAGCCTGCGCTGAGCGCCGCCCACCGTTGCCCCGTGATTGCAATCGCGAGGACGATCAGCGCGTCGATCACGATGCTCCACGGTGGAAAACCCAGAAAGCTCAGGCCAAAGGCGACGGCGTCGAGCCAGGGCGCGCGCATCGACTGCACCGCGCGCTCGATTTGCACATCCACCGTCAGGATCGGCCGAACCGAAACCAGGACGGCCAGCAGCACAAAGCCGCCGATCAGGACGAGCAACCCGGAGAAAAAACTGGTCTCAGTCCGACGCTGTTGCACCATCGAGTCGCAGCCAGCGGCAGTCGTAACCGTCCAGATCGAGGACGCCCGTCTCGACGGGCAAAGGATCCTGCACGCGCCGTCCGTAGAGATGCAGCAATTGCTTCGTCCCGGCCGGCCACTTCACGTTCACCGTCGTCGTGGCGCGCGAAAAATTGTGCACCGCCGCGACCGTGCCGCCGCGCCACGAGCATGCATGTGCAAGCACGGCCGGGTGATCCGTCTCGAGGAACTTCATCTCGCCCCAGCCGAACTCCGGGCATTCCTTGCGCGCTCTGATGGCCCGCTCCGTCCAGTTCAGGAAGGAGTCCGGGTCGAGGCGCTGTGCCGCGACGTTGATCCGTTCGTACCGATATTCGCCCGAATCGACAACCGGCCGTATCAGCTTGCGCCGATCAGCGGACGAGAAGCCGCCATTCGCTCCGGTCGACCACTGCATCGGCGTTCGAATGCTCTCCCGCTCCGGCAACTCGAGGAAGTCGCCCATGCCGATCTCCTCGCCATACCGAATGACGGGCGTACCTGGCAGCGTGAACAGCAAACTGTTCATGAGCTCCATACGGCGCCGGTCGCCCTGCAGCATCGGCGCGAGACGGCGGCGGATGCCCCGACCGTACAACTGCATGTCTGGCTCGGGCGCGAACGCGCGGAAACACAATTCACGCTCGTCATCGGCCAGGCGCCCCAGGTCGATCTCGTCGTGGTTGCGCAGGAAATTCGCCCACTGGGCCGTCGGCGGCAAGGGCGGCAGTTGCTGGAAAGTTTTCCGCAGAATCGTCGCGTCCTCTTGCGCAACCGCCAGGAACAGGTGCATGTTCGCCCAGAAGTTGAACAGGAGGTTCATGCGGTCGCCGGTACCGAAGAAGTTCAGGACGTTCTTCGGTGGTACGTTCGCTTCCGCCAACATAATGGCGTCGCCGCGCCGCCACGACAGGAACCGCCGGAAATCCGTGAGCCAGCCGTACTGCTCGGGTCCCATCGGCTCGCGCACGCCCTTGTCCTCAATGATGAACGGCGCCGCGTCGATGCGGAAACCCGTCACGCCGAGCTGAATCCAGAAGCCCATGATGCGCTCGATCTCTTCGCGCACCGCGGGATTCGAGACGTTCAGGTCAGGTTGGAAGTCATAGAACCGATGAAAGTAGTAGGCGGAAGCTTTCCTGTCGAAGGTCCACGTTGTCTTCTGAACGCCGGGAAAGACGATGCCGCTCTCGGCTTCGCGCGGCTTGTCCTTCGACCAGACATACCAGTCGCGGAACGGTGAATCTGGGCTGGACCGCGCGGACTGGAACCACACGTGTTCGTTGGACGTGTGGTTGACGACCAGGTCGACGATGACGCGGATGCCGAGCTCGTCTGCCTGGCGCATGAAGTCGACGAAATCCCCCAAGGTGCCATAGCGCGGGTCGACTCCGTAGTAATCCGTGATGTCGTAGCCGTGGTCGCGCTGAGGCGACGGGTAGAAGGGCAGCAGCCAGACGCAGGTAATGCCGATGCCTGCCAGGTAGGGCAGCTGATTGCACAGGCCTTGGAAGTCACCGATGCCGTCGCCGTTGCTGTCGGCAAAAGTGCCGACGTCGAGGGCATAGATAACGGCGTTCTTGTACCAGAGGTCGATCACAGCACCGTTCCGCCTATGCGCGAAGCGTGCCGCGTCGTTTTTCCTCGAAGTGGTGGGCGTTGATGCGGCAGAATGACGGACGTCGTGCGCTCGATTCTTATTTTCGCCATCGCGGCAGCACTTTGCCTCGTGTGCGGCCTGTCGGCTTTCGCTCAAGAGGCGCCAGCCGATCAACCTGACCAGGGCGATCAATCTGATCAGCCCGCGGACACGTCCGCGCAGGAGCCGCCGAGCGGCCCGATCATCCAACCAATGAACCCGACGTCGGTGGTGTGTGATCCGAACACCGCGGGCTTTCGCTATCTCGAGTTGCGCGGCAGCGGCTTCGACGCGTGGGCGGGCCAGCGCCTGGCCGGCTCGACGCTCGACACCAACGGCAACCCGCTCATCCAGTGGAACAGCATCTGGGTCACCCCGCAGGGTCGTTTGACGCTCGTCGTGAACATCTGTGCCGACCCGTTCCGCGGCCGAGGGGCGCTCGCACCTGGCACGTATACGGTCGCGGTCGGCAACGGTGGCCAGGCGATTGCGGCGACGACGTTTGATCTGACCGAACCGCAGGACAACTCCGTCCCGGGCGATCAGGTCCAGCCGAGGCTGCCGGTGCAGGTCACCGTGACCCCCGCGCCGAGCTCGACGCCGCCAGCCATGCCGCTCAACAACCAGCCACCGACCGCGACGCCCTTCCCGACGTTCACGCTGCCCGTCCTGGCCGACTCGACTCCCGCTCCCTCTCCGACGCCCCGCACTGGCCCGGGCACCCAGGACGATCCATTCCCGATCGGCACGGTAGGCATGCTCGCCGACGGATTCGAGCTGATGGTCACCGGCGTCACGCCCGACGCGTGGTCCGGTATCCACAACGCGGTGCCATCCAACGCGCAGGCGCCGTCCTCGGATCAGCGCGACTTCGAGGTCCGCGTCCAGGCAACCTACCGCGGCCAGTTCACCGGGACCTTCACCGGCATGCGCCTGAGCCTCCAGGGACCGAATGGCGTCACGTACGACCAGCTGCGCAACAGCTGCGGGCTTCTGCCTGACAGCGTCCCGCCGAACCTGCTCACACCTGGCGGCGTCACGCGCGGCAACGTCTGCTTCGTGGTCCGCGCATCGGACATCCCGTCGCTCGTCCTGGTCGACAACCAGGTCGTACCGAACGACCGCCAGTTCTTCGCCCTGCACTGAACAGGACGCTCCGCTGGGCTGAAGGATTGTTGATGAATCCCTTCAGTACCTGCTGAGCCACACGGCGGCCGCCGGGGTGCAACCTCGGGCGAGCCGCGTGCGTCATATGCGCAACAGGAGGTCAATCACACAGCATGACTGTTGCGCCAGACGTCGATGCGTCGGCGGATGAGCTGGTCCTCGAACCACCCAAGCCTGTGCCGCCGGTCAACCCCGAGCGGGTAGCCGGAAACATCAAACTCGACGAAGCCACCGCGGCCCGCATCGAGGCCGCCGTCGATGCCTACGTCAACTCCCTGACACAGCTGAACGCCCAATCGCCCGAGTTCGACCGCAAAGTCGGCTCGATCACGCGCATGGGCAACGATGAGATCCGGCGATCCGCCGAAGCATCCAGCCGATTCCTCGAGCGGCCGATCTCGGCCCTGAAACAGGGCCCGATGTCGCAGGGCTCGCAAGTCTCCGGTGCACTCGTGGCCCTTCGGCAGCAGATCGAATCGCTTGATCCGTCGCGCCACCTGAACCAGCGCCGCGGACTGTTCCGTCGCGTCCCGCTCGGACAGCAGGTCAACGAGTACTTTCGGCGGTACCAGTCGTCGCAGCACCACATCGAAGCCATCGTCGCCGGCCTGTATCGCGGCCAGGACGAACTGCTGCGCGACAACGCCGCCCTCGAGCAGGAAAAGGCTCATCTCTGGGCTACCAAGGGCCGCCTCGAACAGTACGCTCACATGGCGGGTGCCCTGGACGAAGCACTGACCCGAAAAATCGGCACGATCGAGTCGCAGGATCCAGATAAGGCGCGCGCGCTCAAAGAGGACGCTCTGTTCTACGTCCGCCAGAAGCGCCAGGATCTTCTCACGCAGTTGTCGGTGGTCGTGCAGGGCTATCTATCGCTCGACCTGATCCGCCGCAGCAACATGGAGCTGATCAAAGGCGTGGAGCGCGCCACCACGACGACCGTCTCCGCGCTCCGCACAGCCGTCATCGCTGCCCTGGCGCTCGGTAATCAGAAACTGGTGCTGGACCAGATCACGGCGCTCAACTACACCACCGGCGAGCTGATCGAGTCGACATCGCAGATGCTGCGGCAGCAGACCGTGGAGATCGCGAACCAGGCGACCGGTTCGACCGTCAGCATTGAAAGACTTCAGTCCGCCTTCAACAATATCTACGCTACGATTGACACTATCGATTCATTCAAGCTCGCCGCCCTCGACAGCATGCGCAAGACGATCGACTCCCTGTCGGCCGAGATCGGCCGTGCTCAGGAGTTCGTCGAGCGCGCGCGGACCGCGGAGCTGGCCCAGGCCCGCGCGAACGGGCTGGTGTCGGAGCTGACGCTGCCGGCGAGCGGACAGGGGGCTTGACGCATGTGGCTGCTGTTCGTTCCACTCCTCATCCTGGCCGGGCTCATTCTGATGGGCTCGGCCCTGGTGGGCGCCGTGTTTGGTCTGTTGGGCCCGGCGTGGCCGCTGGTCCTGATCGCGGTTGGCGCGTGGATGTTCTGGCGTGAGGATCGACCGCGCCGCCAGCAGCAGTACGGGCGAGCAGTGGCCACGTGCGCGAAGCCGGGCCCGCGCGCCTCGGCGAAACAGTCGGGACCGGTTGCAAGCGTCAAGTCGGAAGTCAAACCCGCCCCGCCCCAGAACGCGAAGCCTGAACTGCCGATCGACGTGCAGGTGAAAGTCGAGCAGATCCGGCGCAAGGTGGAGGTGCTGCTCGGTTTCGCCGACCGTTTCCCGCCATTCTCACAGGATCTGTTCCTGGTGCGCCAGACGGCGAGCGAGTACCTGCCGCGGACCATCGACACGTTTCTCGGTCTGCCCAGGGACTCGGTCGACAAGCCATTAACGGCCGAGGGCAAAACGCCGCTACAGGAGTTGAAGACACAGCTCGACCTGCTCGATGCGAAGCTGGACGAGATCGCGCAGGCGCTGCAGCGGCAGGACATGGACCGACTGTTGGCCAACCGACGGTTCCTCGAGGAGCGGTTCGGCCGCGCAACAGCCTGACCGCTGAAGCGAATTAAGCGCGGCGGCCGGCTCACCTGGCCGGCTGACGCTGCCCTGATCGCCGCCTCTCGCGGGCTGCCGCTGCCTTCATCGCACCTCGCGGGCTGCCGGGGGCGCTGCTAGGCCGCCGCGCCCCGGGCGGCTGGCGTCGTGCCGGCTCGCGCCACGGCGTCGCGGCTGACCCGCCACGCGCACGGCACGTATTCTGACTGCCACATGAGCCTGCTCACCGAGCTGACCGCGGCACTCGCGGCCGGGAGCGTCGAAGTCATCGACCTGACCGCTCCATTGTCGGAGCGGACGCCCATCCTGCAGCTGCCGCCCCCGTTCGCCAATACACAGTCATTTGCGCTGCAAGAAATCAGCAACTTCGACGACCGCGGCCCGGCCTGGTACTGGAACAATTTCTCGGCCGGCGAACACGTCGGCACTCACTTCGACGCGCCCGTACACTGGATCACTGGACGC
Source organism: Chloroflexota bacterium (assembly GCA_019247135.1). The sequence continues at coordinate 11,902 of JAFAPL010000598.1, forward strand.
GAGGGCCCGGACATCTCGCAGATTCCCCCGCGGCACCTGATCGGTCCAGCCGTCGTCATCGACAAAAGCGCCGAGTGCGCCGACAACCCCGATTTCCTTCTTCAGGTCTCGGACGTCGAGGCGTGGCAGCGCGACCACGGACCCTTGCCGGATGGCGGTTGGCTGCTGTTCCGTACTGGCTGGGACGCGCGGGCGCACGAACAGTCGGCCTTTCTCAATGCCAACGAGTCCGGGCCGCACACCCCGGGCGTGTCCGTCGAGCTGGCCCAGTGGTTGGCCAAAGAGGCGCCCATCCGCGGCTTCGGCGTGGAAACAGTCGGCACCGACGCAGGCGCAGCCCACAGCTTCGATCCGCCGTTCCCATGCCACAGCTTCTTGCTCGGTGCCGGCAAGTACGGGCTGACGCAGTTGGCCAACGTGGGCAAGTTGCCGACCACTGGCGCACTCCTGATCGCGGCGCCACTGCCGATCGTTCGCGGCTCGGGCAGCCCGGCGCGCGTGCTCGCGCTCGTAGGCCGTTAGACTCGCAACCGATGCGCGTCGCCGAGGCGGTGGGTCAACGCCTGGCTGAGCTTGGGCCGCGTCACGTCTTCGGCCTGATCGGGAGCGGCAACTTCGCGATCACGCGAGCCATGGACGCCGCCGGCGCCAGGTTCGTGGCGGCGCGTCACGAGGGCGGCGCCATCTCGATGGCCGACGCCTATGCCCAGGTGAGCGGTCACGTGGGCATGTGCAGCGTCCACCAGGGCCCGGGCCTGACGAATGCCATGACCGGCCTGGCCGAGGCGGCCAAGAGCCGCACGCCGCTGCTGGTCCTGGCCGCCGACACCGCGGCGGCGGCGATCCGCTCGAACTTTCGCATCGCCCAGGACCAGCTCGTGGCCTCGGTTGGTGCACTGCCCGAGCGCATCTACGGCGCCGAGTCGGCCGTCGCGGACGCCGTCCGCGCGCTGCGCCGAGCCCAGCTCGAGCGGCGCCCCGTCGTGCTGATGCTGCCGCTCGACCTGCAGGCCGCGGAGTGCCCCGATCCGGCCGTGCGCGTGCCCGCCCTGCCGGTCGTGCGGCCGCCCAGGCCGGCCGCCGAGTCGGTGTCGGCAGCCGTCGACGCCCTCGCCGGGGCACGCCGACCGCTGATCATCGCCGGCCGCGGCGCCAAGCTCGCCGGCGCACGCGAGCCACTCGAACGCCTCGGCGACCGGCTCGGCGCGCTTCTGGCGACGTCGGCCAACGCCAACGGACTGTTCTCAGGCAGCCCCTGGGCACTCGGCATCTCGGGCGGTTTCGCCTCGCCCACGGCCGCCGAGCTGATCGCTTCGGCGGATGTCGTGCTCGGCGTGGGCGTGGCCCTGAACATGTGGACCACGCGTCACGGCAAGCTCATCGCGCCCGAGGCGACCATCGTCCAGGTCGATACCGACCCGGATGCGTTCGGCGCGCATTACCGCGTCGACCTGGCCGTGCAGGGTGGCGCGGCCGAGACCGCCGCCGCGCTGCTCGAGGAGCTCGAGCGTCGCGCGATACCTGCCTCAGGCTGGCGAACCCCGGAGCTTGCCGAGCGCATCCGAGGCGGAGCCTGGCTGCGCACGCCGTACCCGGATGCCGGCGACGAGCGCCACATCGACCCGCGTCGCCTCTCGGCCTGCCTCGAGGAGATGCTCCCCGCCGAGCGCACCCTGGCCATCGACTCCGGTCACTTCATGGGCTACCCGGCCATGTACCTCAGCGTGCCCGACGCCCAGGCCTTCGTGTTTACCCAGGCCTTCCAAGCCGTCGGCCTGGGCCTGGCCAGCGCCATCGGCGCGGCCGTCGCCCGTCCCGAACGGTTGACGGTCGCCGCGCTCGGCGATGGTGGCGCCTTGCTCGGCCTGTCCGACTTCGAGACCGTTGCGCGCCTCGACTTGCGCATGCTCATCGTCGTCTACAACGATGCCGCGTACGGCGCCGAGGTGCACCACTTCCGACCACAGGGCGGACCCGTCGACCTGGTGCAGTTTCCCGACGTCGATTTCGCCGCCCTGGCGCGTGCCGTCGGCCTGCGCGGACTCACCGTCCGCCATGCCGCCGACCTCGAGCCCGTCCGTGAATGGCTCTCAGCGGGCAGCACCCCCGGCATGCTCGTCGACGCCAAGGTCGTCCCCAGCGTCGTCGCCGAGTGGCTCGAGGAAGCCTTTCGCGGCCACTAGCCGCGCAGAATCTTCATCGCCACCCACCACAGGCCAAGCACGAACACCACGATCGCCGCCCATTGCGCCAGCGTGGTCGGCTGCGGCAGTTGCGCCGCGCGCGCCGCACCCGCGCGACAGCCTGCCAACAACACCGCCATCGTCAGCACCAGCAGGACCACCGCGTGCCGCCGAGCAAGGCACAACATTCCGCCCGAATCGTACCGCGCGATCCTCGCTGCGCCCGACTTATTCAATTCGATTGCAGTCTCTCTACGCTCCTCAGTGACAGTCCCTCCCTGTTCTCCTCAGTAGAACACGTGTTCGGCAGGGTGTCAACTATTTTTCGGGCGCACCAGACGGTCCAGCCACAGCACGACGGGTTTCGCTTCGCGTAACCGCTGGGCCGACCAGTTCACGAACTCGCGAGTCGCCGCCAGACCCTCGGCAGGATGCGCGCTCAATGCCAGGCCCTTGCGTTTGAGCAGCTCGGCGCGTGGGTGATCCTGTGGGTATGGCGCGGGCACACGCTTCAGCATCTCGATCGATTCCACGGTCCAGCCTTTCTTGAGCAGCCGATCCAGGTATTTGTGCAGCGCCGGTCCAGTCTTGTCGTCGGCAATCGCCGACCTCATCCGCGCGAGCGCCTCCGGCTGCATGTGCCAGCAGCCGACGCCGAGGAATTCGCCGTCCAGGCCAAAGCTGACGTACACCCCGGGCACGGAGTGCTCCTCTTCACCGGGCGCGTACGGTCGCAGTGGCAGCTCGGCCGCGACATTCGTCTTGTATGGCGACTTGTCGCGTGCGAAGCGCGTGTCGCGCTGGATGCGGAAGAAGTGTGGCTCGACCTCGCCCGCGCCCGGGTAGTCCTTCTCCAGCCGGGCTCGCAGCTCCAACACAAACAGTTCCAGCGGTCGACGGCACAGCGCGTCGAACTCGGACTGGTGAGCCTTGAACCAGGCGCGACTCTGCTCGGCCTGCAATTCCAGGAGAAACTGGACGGCTGCGTCTGGAAAACCTGAAAACCGTTCTGTATCCGTTGAGGCGCTGGAGACGGCCGGCATGCGCCGAGTGTACCGTTGGCCTGACCGCCACACATCGATCGGAGCGCAAGCGAATGCCGTCTTCTGATTTCGAACACGCCGCTGAACGCAAGGCGATCGTCGATTCGGCCGAGTTCCTCGTGCGGCTGGGCGTCCTGTCGCGCAGCAAACTGGCGGACCGTATCGGCGGCTCGAAACCGTTCCCGCCAGGCGCGTTGGAGCAGGTCCGCGAGCGGCTCACAACGTTCGCCTGAGCACCCTGCGTTGTCGCTCGACAGCTACCTGGCCGCGGCGCCCAAGGCCGAGCTCCACCTGCACCTGGAGGGAGCAATTCGACCGCACACCGTGCTGGAGCTAGCCACGCGCAATTCTGTCCATCTGCCCTGCGCCACCGCCGCCGAACTCCAGGAATGGTTCCAATTCACGGATTTCAATCATTTCGTGGAAGTGTACGGCGCGATCAGCCAGTGCTTGCGGTGGTCAGAGGATTTCGAGCTGATCGCGTACGAGACGGCGAAGGAGCTCGCCGGTCAGAACTGTCGATATGCGGAGCTGGGGTTTTCGCCAGCCTTTCACACACGGGCCGGTGTGGCTCCCGACGTGTATATGGATGGCCTCTGCCGCGCCCGGGAACGTGCGCGCGGCGAACTGGGCGTCGAGATCGCGTTCATTTTCGACCTCGGACGCTCGTGGCGAGGCGGCGAAGTGGAGACGCGACGCTGGGCGTCGTACACGGTGGACGTGGCGATCGAGTACCGCTCAGCCGGAGTGGTTGGGCTCGGACTCGGCGGGCCGGAGGACGGACATCCACCCGAACCATTCGCGGACCTGTTCGAGCGCGGCCGTTGTGCTGGCCTTGGCAGCGCACCGCATGCGGGCGAACACGCGGGTCCGGCAAGCGTGCGCGGAGCGATCGAGGCGCTGCATGCGGACCGAATCGCGCACGGCGTGCGGGCCATCGAAGACCCGGGCCTGGTGCGACAGCTTGCGCACCGTCAGATTGCTCTGGACGTGTGTCCGACGAGCAATATTCGACTCGGCGTCTATCCCGATCTTGCGGCGCACCCGTTGCCGCAGCTGATCGCAGCAGGAGTGGCCGTGACGATCAACACTGACGATCCACCCCTTTTCGGAGTCAGGTTGAACGATGAGGTGTCGCTACTGGCGGACCCGTTTGGACTGGACCTCGCGACGATCGACGAGATCCTGCTCAACGGAGTCCGCCACAGCTTTTTGCCGGCGGACAGAAGAAGCCAGATGGAGTCCGCCTTCCGCTCCGAAATGGAGACGCTGAAGGCGGACCACTTGAAAGGTATGTCTCAGGGGGTTGGCGTACCGGTTGGGCGCGCGCCGCGACCCGCTCCAAAGCCACCCTGTGGCACGACCTGATTGATGCGCTGATCAATCCCCTGATCGATCTGCTGCTTGCGCTGGTTACCCTGGTCCGCCGTCAGTCGACCGGAGCTTACCGCCTGGTCGATCTGCTGATTGGCCGCGTTCTTCAGCGCGGTGGCCACATCGGAAGTGTTCTTGCCGTGCGCGCTCGCGACCTGAGCCAGTGACTTGCCGGGCAGCTCCTGGCGCAGCTGGTCGACGCTAATGCCGATCGCTTGAGCGGCGGCGTTCAGCTCGGGGCCGAAGCCGCGCGGACCACCTGGGCCACGCCCATTGCCGCGTGCACCGCCACCGGGAAATCCGTTACCGGCGGGCAGTCCGGCGTCCTGGCGCGCACCGCTGATTGCTTGTTGAAGGGCCGGAGTCGTGATGCCGAGGCGCTTGGCGAGGGCGTCCAGGAACGCCTGACCTTTCGCGGACGGCGCCGCTGTGGGTGTGGCCTGAGCCGAGGCGATGCCCACGGCGGTGGTGCCGAGTACGAGGACCGCGGCGCCTGCCAGGAGCACCCGGCGGAGGTTGAATCGGATGTTCATGCGGGGTGACGAAAACCTCCCGAGAATTCGATAGTGGCAAGTGTCGGGGCTGGCTACTTAACGCTCCGTTAGCGGACGTTGAAAGCTGCCTGAAATGTGGCCCTCCGTTCAACGCAGGCTTTCTCAGTTGATTCCAAGCAGACGACTCTAGGCTCTGCGGATATGCGCGAAGGTCCCCGTGTGTTGCTGATCGGCGAGGACGCACGATTGGCGGCGGTTTTGAGGAACATCCTCGAAGCCGAGGGCTTCCGCGTCGACGCTGGGACCGACCTGGCCGCGCAGCACGACCTGGTGCTGCTCGAAGTCGAGCACGATGGCGTCGAGCTCACGCGACAGTTGCGCGAACAGACATGTCGGCCGATCCTGATGCTCGCGTCCGGCGCAGATGTCGAACACTGCGTGGCCGGACTCGAAGCGGGCGCCGATGACTACGTGGCCAAGCCGTTCGCGCGTCAGGAGCTGCTGGCACGCCTGCGGGCGTTGTTGCGTGGCAGATCGCTCGCGGTCGAGGGCACGCGCTGTCGGGTTGGCGTGCTTGCGTATGCGGACGTGAAGCTCGATCTCGACACGCGGGAAGCGTGGCGGGCCGGCCGCGCATTGAAGCTGCGGCACCTCGCCTTCGAGCTGCTGACCTATTTCCTGCGCAATCCTGAACGCGTGATCGGTCGCGCGGAGCTCTTGGAGCACGTCTGGGGATACCCGTATGACGGCGAGGCGAACGTTGTCGAGGTGACGATCAGCCGCCTCCGGCAGGCGCTCGAGGAGCGGGCCGAGCCGCGACTGATCCAGACCGTGCGGCCGATCGGATACATGCTGCGCGCGCGGTCGTGATCCGCCGACCGCGCGGGTAATGCCAGGCGCCGGCTCATCCTTTAAGGTTTACGTCTGGCACTCGGCGGCGCGTCGCAGCAGCAGCTCGCGCTCGCGCGCGTTGCGAGTCAGCGAGGCCGCGTTGGCGAATTCGGCCGCGGCTTCATCGCTTCGGCCAAGTTTCTTCAGCAGGTCGCCGCGTACCGCGGGCAACAGGTAGTAACCGTTCAGGGCACCGCTGGCTGCAAGCTCATCCGCGACCTGCAGACCGGCAGCCGCACCGAACGCCATGCCGACGGCGACGGCGCGATTCAGCTCGACGACAGGCGAGGGCGTCGCGCGCGCGAGCGCGTCGTACAGCGCCGCGATGCGAACCCAATCGGTCTGGTCAGGCGAATACGCACGCGCGTGACAGGCCGCGATGGCTGCCTGCAGCGCGTAGGGTCCGAGCGGGTCCGCGAGGCGTTCGGCCCGCTCGAGGGCGGCCAGTCCGCGGCGGATCAGCAGGCGGTCCCAGCGGGAACGGTCCTGGTCGAGCAACAGCACCGGTTCACCTGACGGACCCAGACGCGCCTTGAA